>DNYO01000155.1:779-8786 GCA_003506795.1 Deltaproteobacteria bacterium | reverse complement strand
GAAAACCGCACCGGCAAAGGCAAGCACGTTCTTGTAAAAACCCTTTGGCCAATCACCGTATCCGGTCATAACGGTCTTTGCGGAGAGCGGATTCGGGGCTATCTGACCGCTGAAACCGTACCCATCCTGATTGAATATGGGACGAGATACCCGGTTCACCACGGGCTCGTCGTGAAAAGACATCAGCCCTTTGCCCTCCACACACGTAAGTTCGCGGGCATCGCAGCTCACGAGGAGCGTCTGGTCTTTCGCGACCGGGCCGGCCAGACAGATATTCATCCTCGTAATATCCGGTCTTTCGAGACGCACATCCATCACAGGCAAAGGGACCCTGTCGGCGGTAACGCTGAATCTCGAGTGCTTTCCAGCCGGGTCGGCCATGGCCTTGTCAAAGACGATGCTTATTCTGTCACCGGTGGAATTTGTCATCGCCGACAGGAAAGAGGGATTGACCGTTGCACCGATACCTTCGAGCCGGATCCCCACTCTCACGCGCTTTTGCCCGTCGGGCGTGATGGTCGCGGGATCAAGTCTCTTTGTCACCTCGATTCTTGTCGCCGGGGCAACCTTAATGGCGCTTCTCGCATTCGAACACAGGATGTCGCCCGAAAAGATCGAAGCCTCGATCAGATATTGACCGCATCGATCGAAAGTATGGGTAAAGGGAGGTAGATCCAATGTTGTGTTCAGCGTCGATAACGGCAGTTCGAAATCGATTGCACCATTATGGACGACTTCACCCTGGGGATCTTTCACGGAAAACTCCGCCCTCATGGCGGCATCGGTATTGGACCTGTTCTGAAATGATGCCCTGAGTTCTATCGTCTTGTTTTCATCCGCGGTGAGTTGCGAAGGCGTCAGGGAAAGGTTCAGATCGTCGATCCCGATCACCGGTGCGATAGCCAGGGTAATCTTCTTCTCATCGAGGATGCTTCCGTTGGCGGCATCGGCGACGTGAAACCGTATTCCGTAGCTTCCGGGCTGATTCATGCCCGTGTTCCACAGGAGCGTAACGGGTTCACAGGCGCCCGCGCCAAGATTCACCGTCGGGCCGGTATCATGAGTTGCCACGTCTACAATCTGGCCGCGGGCATCAGCCAGCTGGGCGTTGACGACAACGCTGAAAACCACCTGCGACCTGTTCTCAATGGTCGAATATATGTAAACTGTCTCGTTGGACCCATATTTTTTTTTGTCCGTGGTCACGGATTGGACCACGACGGTCCTGCCGGTCGCGGGGATTTCGGATGGAGGATCCGAAGGGGAAGAAGAACTGGCATTGCGGCGCGACACAAGGGATATCTTCGTCCGCTCGTTCCTCTCCATTTGACCCCTGGTCATAGCACCCCGGTCATTGTCGGCCTGCACCACCGGCCTGCCCTCCATGGTCTTCGATAACCTGTCGGACGCAGCCCGGTCTCCTTCCGCACCGGGCGGCGCGGGGTCTTCATCCGGTACATCAGCCGCCGGTTCCACGGCTAGAGACCGGGGATCCATGAGGTTGCCGGGGCGAATGCAGGCTCCCAGAGCGAGGGTCGTGGTGTAAAGATCATCATTCCACGAACCGTTTTCGAACTGGGAAAGAACCAGATAGCGCCTCGCTCTGCTCAAGGCTTCATGATCGTCAGTCACACTCTGAAGCGCGTGATATGCAAGCGCCGTTTCGGGCACGGTGGAAAAGACGTCACCGAACCCGCCATCCTCATGCTGTCCTGCCAGGAGGTACCCCACTGCTTTATCGACGGCAACTGCCGTGTCCTCCTTCCCGGGACATAATCTCAGTGATAACAATGCGATTGCCGTCATGTGGATTGTACTGGGTTCACCTTTCGACGGACCCCAGCCACCGTCATAGCTCTGAAGGGAAAAAAGATAACGAAACGCCCTGCCGGATGTGTCTTCTCCGATTGCCGCGTTTATACACACTTCGTCAACGCTTCCGTTCTGAAAGGTATTCTTCACAGATCCCGGCCCCTCCCTTTCAGCTCCAAGCCTTCACGCAGGGCTGCGATCCCGTCCATTAATCGTCTACCAACAAGAGTCATCACGCTTCACATTTATGGCTGCCAGCTCGCCTGCGAACAGCGAAAGAGCAACCGTCGTAGAGGGATCGGGTGAGATTCGTTCGCTGCTGTAATGACCGTCCCCGGGCGACTAGCAAAATAATAATTTTCGGTTGAAGTTTTGATTATAATAGAAGGTATCACAGCTGTCAAGACAATTGTTAGGTTTTGTAATATATATAGAAGCACATAGTAATACGCAGTTAGACCCCTAGAAAGGGGAACCAGTGACCCCTCCCCCTTTCGTCATTCCGGTGAAGACCGGAATCCAGGAGAGGCTATGGATAAGCAACTACCAAACAAGGGACGTCCACCTGTTCTTTCTACACACTGTGTGGCGCGTTACGGGCGTATGTTCCCTGCTGCGACAAAGGTTTTCCTGGGTTCCGGCCTTCGCCGGAAAGACGAACGAAAACGCTGGAATGACGAATAAAAAAACTATTGTAATGGAGAAGATGAATGAAAAGACTCTACGGGAAAAGGTTCATCCCCATATAAAAAAAGGAGCGGCGCTTTGTTGTTCCAAAACCAGAAGTACATCTATACGATATATGACTTTATGGCTTTTTCGACCCGTTAAAAACCCTATCTTCTGGAATCGATGATGAGGGTTACGGGGCCGTCATTGACGAGCGTAACCTCCATGTGTGCCTGGAAAACACCCGTTTGCACGTCAGGAACCCGGAGTCTGGCCCCATCCACAAAAGCCTCGAACAGGGCTTTTGCCTCTCCTGACGGCATGGCATCTGAAAACGAGGGGCGCCTGCCTTTCGCACAGTCGCCGTAGAGAGTAAACTGTGATACTACGAGTAACGAACCCCCCGTATCCAGAAGGGATTCATCGAACTTCCCATCCTCCTTCTCGAAGATCCTGAGGTTTATGATCTTTTCGATCAGCCAATCGATGTCCTTTTGTGTATCCGCCTTCGCGATGCCGAGAAAAACCAGGAGACCCTTTCCGGTCTCCCCCACCCGTCGCCCGCCGACTTCCACTGAAGCACGCTTGACTCGCTGGATAACAGCCCGCATCTCTCTCCTCCGTCTATCATTAACCAGGGACAGCTTCCAAAGAAAAACCGAGACAACAAAAAGGGCCCTTTTTACAGGGCCCTTATCCTTCTATCATTAATATATACATGCACTGCCGGTTATTTTTCCAGTGCCTCTCTATCGCGCTTTGCTGCCTCTATTATCTTCTCGGAAATCTGCGCGGGAACCTCCTCGTAGTGAGAAAATTCCATGGTGAACGTTCCTCTGCCGCCGGTCATGGACCTTAGATCGGGTGCATACCTCAGCACCTCGGACATGGGAACCGCAGCCTTAACGACCTGATTACTGCCCTTTGTCTCGACGCCTATGATCTTGCCCCTGCGGGAGTTCATATCGCCCATGATGTCGCCCATATTCTCATCGGGCACAATTACTTCCATCTTCATGATAGGCTCAAGAAGTACCGGTTTACACATCTCGATACCTTTTTTGAAACCCATCGATGCGGCTATCTTGAATGCCATTTCCGACGAGTCCACATCATGATAGGAACCGTCATAAAGGGTGACCCTGAAGTCTACAACGGGATAACCCGCGAGAACACCCAGGTTCATGGCCTCCACGATGCCTTTTTCCACGGCAGGTATGTACTGTCTCGGGATTGCCCCGCCGACAACCTTGTCGATGAACTGAAAGCCTTCGCCGCGCGGATTGGGGGCGATTTCAAGCCATGTGTCGCCGTACTGGCCCTTGCCTCCCGACTGTTTCTTGTACTTTCCCTGTACCTTCGTCGTCCCTTTGATCGTTTCTTTATAGGGGACCTTGGGGTCTTTCAGTTCAACCTCGACGTTGAACTTGCGCTTCATCCTCTCGACGATGACCTCTATATGCACCTGACCCATGCCTGAAAGGAGGAACTCCTTCGTTTGTTCGTCCCGGGAGTACTTGATGGTCTGATCTTCCTCGATGAGCCTCGCAAGGGAGGTGTTGAGTTTGTCCTCATCGCCCTTTGCCTTGGGGTGAAGGGAGAACGAGATGACCGGATTCGGCACCGTCACGCCTTCATATTTAATGGGCGACTTCTCATCACAAAGCGTATCGCCCGTCTGTACTTCCCTGAGCTTGGCCACGACTGCGATGTCGCCGGCGCTCGCGGACCCTGCCGGCTTTTGCTTCTTCCCCACAAGGGAGAATATCTGTCCTATCCGCTCTTTGTCTTCTTTACGGACATTGAGCGCTGTCATATCGGGATGAATTTCTCCGGAATAGACCCTGAAAAGCGTCAATTTGCCTGCAAACGGGTCTGTAATGGTCTTGAATACGAGAGCGCTGAAAGGCTCGCTTTCGGATGATTGACGCACTACTTTCTCACCCGTCTTCGGATTAATCCCCTCCACCTCTTTCCTGAACGTTGGAGGCGGAAAAAACTTGATGATACCGTCAAGCAGTGTGTTTATGCCGATGTTTCGCGTGGCTGAACCGCAGAACACGGGGACGATCTTGTTTCCGGATATGCCCGATTTGAGGCAGTTCTCTATCTCTTCCGGTTTTATCTCGTCGCCGTTGAGGTACCGTTCCATAATATCATCGTCCATCTCGACGGCGGTTTCGACGAGTTTTTCACGATACTTCTGCGCCAGGTCGGCCTGCTCGGCAGGTATTTCTACGATGTCGAATGCGCCGGTACCATCCCCCTTGAACACGAAGGCCTTCATAGTGAGCAGATCGACCACCCCTTTGAAGCTCTCTTCCTGGCCTATGGGCACCTGTACGACAAGACAGGTCTTATCGGTGAAATTTTTCTGAATGTCCTCGACGGCCCTGACGAAATCGGCGCGCTCCCTGTCCATCTTGTTGATAAAGATACCGGTGGCGGCGGAAAATTCGTTGGCATACTCCCAGACCTTTTCGGTCCCGACCTTCACGCCGGAAACGGCACTCATGACGATAACGGCCCCATCGACAACCCTCATACACAGCTTTGCATCGGAAATGAAATTGTCGTCGCCCGGAGTATCGAGGAGATTGATCTTGCTCTTGGCCCATTCGAAACAGGCAAGAGTGGACGATATGGTGATCTTCCGCTCTACTTCTTCAGGCTCGTAATCCATCAGCGAGGTACCTTCGTCCACGCTGCCGAGCCTGGTGTTCTCTCCCGCGAGAAAGAGCATGGCCTCAACGATTGAGGTCTTACCCTCGCCCCCATGAGAAAAAATACCAACATTCCTGATCGCGTCAGGCTCGTACTTTTTCATGAAAACTCCTTTCGACACTCAAAAATCGTTTAAAATCCAGTGAATCTAACATGCATTCCCGTCAAAAATCAAGAGGAAAGGGTCTGGTAATAAAAGGACTGCGGGGACACATCCCGATTCGGGATCTTTGCCTCTGCGCCCGAAGGACAGGCCCATAAGCCCCTGTAGGCGTTTGCGCCACCAACAGGCCTGTCCGCCCCTGTCTGTCCCGCGTTTTGACGCGCAGACACTTGTTGACTCCCTATCAGTTTTATGTTTAAGTAATAATTTCAAATCAGAACAAGGACGAAAGATGAAAAGAACTTACCAACCTCACAACAAAAGCAGAAAAAGAACGCATGGATTTCTTGTGCGGATGAGAACAGCCTCTGGCCGGGAAGTCATAAGGCGCAGACGGGCAAAAGGCAGGAAGAGTCTCGCCGTATAGACCGGCATGAACGCGATAGGATCCTGGCGGCAACAGCCCAAAAGACTGCCGCCGGTATGATATGCCCGATGACCCGCACCCTGAAGAAACAGGAAAGACTCAAGAGGGGGGACTTCCGCGCTGCAAAATGGACGAAACACTCGGAGACGGCACACTTCGTCCTTCTTGCCGCAGACAACCGGTGCAATGTCAAGAGGTTTGCCGTCACTATACGCAAGAAAACGGGGGTTGCAGTAGTGCGTAACAGAGCGAGGAGGATCGTAAAGGAATTTTTCCGTTTACATAAAGACCTCTTCGGGGAAGGTTCGAACAGTCTTATCAGGATCAAAGGGTTGCCGCAAAACCTCGGCATGAGGGAAATGGAACCCGAATTGCAGATCCTTCTCTCTTCTATGAAAAGGCGCACAAGCATCACGTAATGAAAAAAATTATTATTTTTCTCGTGAAGTTATACAGGGTAACTTTTTCCGCCTTTTTACCCGTACAATGCCGATACTATCCGACGTGTTCCCAATACATGATCGAAGCTGTTGAAAGAAAGGGTGTCTGGAGAGGTATGCTCCTGGGGCTCAAACGTATACTGAAATGCAATCCGCTTTTTCCTGGTGGATACGACCCGGTACCATAAACGGAGGTAATGAATGGATAAACGCACTATAATCGTGCTCGTGCTGACAATGGCAATGCTATTCGTCTTTCAGACGTATTTCATGCCGAAGGAGGCGCCACCACCGCAGACACAAACGCAACCCGCGCCTCAGACTGAAGCGGAAAAATCTGCAGAAAGCAAGGGTACCGTCCAGAAGACTCCGGGGACCGCTCCCACGACGTCCGCCGCTTCACAGGCAGCGGAAAAGAAGGCAACGAAGACCGTACAGGTCTCAACTCCCTACCTCGATGTCACACTCACCGATCTTGGCGGAGGAATATCGAGTGTAAAGCTTAAGAAGTATAAGGCAACCGTCAAGGGACCCGATGAAAAAGAGATCATAGAGAATGTAAAACCCTTCACGTACAATCCGACCGTTCACCAGAACGGTTCCTCTGACCGCACCCTCTTCAAAAGCGACAAGGACAGCCTGACCGTCACAAACAGTTCGGCATCGATCACTATGACGGGAACTCTTGAAGATGGGACAAAGCTCCGAAAGGTATATACCTTCTATCCCGATACCTACACCATAGGGCTCTCCGTCGAGACCCCGGAATCCAAAAGCCAGGGATTGGTTGCCGATTTCGCGGTCATATCGGACAAGAATGAATCCAGCTATGTTTTTAAGGGCCCCTTCGTCTTTGACGGGAAAAGCCTTAACCAGATAGACAAAATCAAGGAAGCTCTTAATTTCAAT
This sequence comes from Deltaproteobacteria bacterium, assembly GCA_003506795.1. Lineage (GTDB taxonomy): Bacteria > Desulfobacterota > Syntrophorhabdia > Syntrophorhabdales > Syntrophorhabdaceae > Delta-02. The sequence continues at coordinate 1,702 of DNYO01000155.1, read as the reverse complement.
AAGAATTACCAGTATGCGGGGTTTGATGAGGGGTTCTTCACGTTTATCTACATCCCTTCCGAAGATGCAAAACCGACGCTTTCCATCGCCAAATCCGAGACTAACATACCCTATATCCGGCTCACACCGGGAAATGGCAAGATCGCAGGTAAACTTTACTTCGGACCCAAGAAGAGCGACGTCCTCGCCAGCCTCAATGTCAAAGCTGAAAAAATAATAGATTTCGGATGGTTTGATGTCATTGCCAAGCCGCTCGTCTGGCTGCTCGACTTTTTCAACCGCTTCACGCACAACTACGGGATCGACATTATTCTTCTCACCATCCTGATCAAGATCATTTTTCATCCCTTAAGCGTTATGAGCTTCAAGAATATGGCCAAAATGCAGGCCGTTCAACCGGAAATCAAGAAACTGCAGGAGAAATATAAGAACGACAAAGCCAGACTCAATCAGGAACTGATGGGGATATACAAATCCCGGGGTGTCAACCCGATGAGCGGATGCCTCCCCATGCTCCCCCAGATCCCTGTATTCTTCGCTCTTTACAAGGCACTATCGGGCGCCATAGAGTTGCGTCATGCCCCTTTTCTCTGGTGGATAAACGATCTATCGGCACCGGAAGACCTCTTTAACTTCCAGGTCATGGGCTACACCGTTCCCATCAGGCTGCTGCCCTTGATCATGGGTGTGACTCAGGTCATACAACAGAAAATGACACCGACAAGCACGGACCCGATGCAGCAAAAAATGATGATGTTCATGCCCATAGTTTTTACCTTCATCTTCTGGGGTTTCCCATCGGGGCTCGTACTCTACTGGCTCGTCTATAATGTGGCGTCCATAGGACAGCAGTACTACATCAACAGGAAGGTAAAGGCGACGCGGTAAGGAGGAAGCATGGATACTCTCGAGTTCGAAGGGAA
>DNYO01000155.1:0-732 GCA_003506795.1 Deltaproteobacteria bacterium | reverse complement strand
AGACATGTAGGACTCGAGTTCCAGGTTCTCGTAACGGACATAAGTGAAAAAACCGACCGGATCCTTTTCCTCATCCAGTGCGACGACGGCGATGTCCTCATCGGTAAGGATGGTGAGATCCTCGAAGCGCTGCAGCATATCCTCAGATTGGCGGTAGCGAAAAAGTTCAAACATAACCTGAAATTACTTGTAGATATAAATGGTTACAGAGAAAGAAGGAAAAAAGCTTTAACAATTATGGCTAAAAGGCTTGCAGATAAAGCCAAAAGAACGGGAAGGAAATTAAAAACGGATCCTCTGAACCCCTATGAACGGCGCATCATCCATACCCTGTTCAAACACAACAAGAACGTAACTACCAAGAGTGAAGGCGAAGGACACGTGAAAAGAGTGGTTATTACTCCGACGGGGAATGCCTTTGGGTCCGACCGGGGAACTCCTCGGGGGAACCCCCGTGGGAACTCCCGTGGCAATGCGCGTGGAAGACGCTGACACCATATGTGCCGTTTCGACACCACCCGGTGAAGGCGGCATCAGCATAATACGCATCAGTGGGCCTGATGCGCGTCGCATCCTCTACAGGATCTTTAAACCGAAAACGGAAAGCGCCAAGGTATCTCCAAACCGCAGGCTCCGCCTGGGCTACATCGTAAACCCTGGTGAATCGAGGGAAATAGATGAGGTGCTGGCCGTCTTCATGCCCGCTCCCGCCACGTATACCCGCGAAGATAT
>DNYO01000243.1 GCA_003506795.1 Deltaproteobacteria bacterium | reverse complement strand
GCGTTGTACGTCCCGTCCTCGATTGACTGCCTGAGGCTCTCGACGCGCTCTTCCCGGATGGCAGGCTGTGCCTTGGCCTTCTGTGCCAGGCGGTCGACCTCCTGCTTCCTGGATGAAAGCTCGACCTTGTCGTAGCTCGCGCCCTGGTCCTTCCTCTGTTCTACGGAGAGATCCTTCTGCGGCTTTACCTGGGAAGCCTTGACAAGGCTGTCAAGCAGGTCGGGCTTATTGCCATTTTGGATTTTCATACTACACCTCCTCTATCGCTTACCGGTATTATCGCCGCTTCGGGAAATAACTTTAGCACTTTCCCTTTCGGAATATTTCATCAGCATTTCCTTGATTCCTACACCTTTTTCCGCAAGGAAATCGGCGACTTTTTCATAGACCATGGCCATGTATGTCTCTTCGGCATATCCCTTCTTCGACATCTTCGTCGTTTTTTCCAGGTGCTTAAGCATGCTGTACAACATAAAGGATTCGAAATTCTGGCAGACTTTCTCCCTGTCGGCCTCGGATGAACCGGATAGATTGCGCTCCATCTTAATATCCCCCATAGAAATTGTCGGCTGCAACCCCATCGTAACTGATTTTATGCCTTCAGACATGTCGGATGATCCCCCTATATGACCTCAAGTTCTGCGTGAAGAGCCCCGGAGGCCTTGATCGTTTGCAGGATCGTTATGACATCTCGGGTCGAAATCCCGGTGGCATTGAGGGCATTGACCAGTTCGCGTATCGAGATACCGGACTCCAGGAGATAGAACTTCCCCCGGTCTTCACGGACCTTGATCTGGGTATCGGGCGTCACCACCGTCTGACCCTGGCCAAAAGGCATCGGCTGGCTCACGCGGGCGTCTTCCTTAATCTGGACACTGATGTTGCCGTGGGATATGACGACCGTTGAAACCCGGACGTTCTCACCGATTACCACGGTTCCCGTCTTCTCATCGACAACGATCTTCGCCTGCATATCGGTCTTAATGTCGAGATTTTCCACAATGGACAGGAATTTCACGGGGTTGTCTTTCATTTCCCCCGGTATTCTGACGTTGATCGTCCCTGCGTCTTTCGCATGGGCCGAACCGCGGAAAGTCTCGTTTATCCGGTCGGCCACCCTGCGGGCATTCGTAAAATCAGGCATCTTCAGGGCGATCATTATGGCCTCGCCTTTGTAGTCTTCTGACAAAACCTCGCGCTCTATCGTCGCGCCATTGGCTATCCTGCCTGCTGTCGGATGGTTTTTCTGCACCGAAGCGCCCTGCCCCGATGCCAGAAAACCGCCCACGACGATGGGACCCTGCGCCATGGCGTAGACTGCACCGTCAGCTCCCTTGAGCGGCGTTGCCACGAGGACGCCCCCTTCGATACTCTTTGCATCTCCTATCGAAGCGATGGTTACGTCGATCTTGCTGCCTATCCGGGCAAAGGGAGGAAGATTGCAGGTGACCATGACCGCGGCGACATTGTTGACCTTCGTCGATTTGGGGTCGACCCTGATTCCCATGGTTTCGAGCATATTGGCAAGGGACTGGTTCGTAAAGATCGTGTTGGATTTATCCCCGGTACCGGCAAGACCGGTGACCAGCCCGTAACCGATCAGCTGATTGCTCCTGGCGCCGTTGATGTAGCCCATCTCCTTGATGCGGGCCGCATCGGCCATACCAGCCATGAACAAAAGGAAGGCAACGATGAAGAATGCCATGCACACTACTATCGTGCTGCGATGCACACGTTCGCGATGGGTCATGTTTGTCTCTCTCAGAAAGGCCATACCGCATCCACCATACGCGCCATCCATCCCGGCCTCTGTTTTTCTCCCAGCACGCCTACGCCCGTGTAGATGATCTTGGCATCGGCAATCTGGGTTGAGTACACGGAGTTGTCATAGGCCAGGTCTCTCGGCCTCACGATGCCCTGGACAAGGATCTCTTTTTTCTCGTTATTGATGCTGATCTCACGCTTGCCTTCAATGGCGAGATTACCGTTGGGAAGCACATCGACAACCCGGGCAGTGATCGTCGCCGTCAGGGAACCCCCGCGCGTCGTCTCCCCGGAACCGTCGAAATCATTCTTCGTGTTCGCGTTGATCATCTTGTCAGGGGTGATACTCGATGGGTATACGTTATTTTCAAATCCGAAGAAATTAGGGATGCCGGCGGTGGTAGCGGAACTCCTCTTGGTGCTGGTGCCCGCCTTTTCCGTCGCGTTGGTCACCTCGACGATATTTACGGTAATGATGTCTCCGATGCCCCGGGCCCTGTGGTCCCCGAGAAAACTGCTATTACTGGTCACACCGCGGTAGATCGACCCGGGAGGGGGCTGCGGGGCGGGTTTTACTGTCCTGTACGTGTCGTCTATGACAAAAGGCTCATCCTTTATCTTGGACATGCTGGTGTTCTGGCAGCCCGTGGAAAGGGCCGCGGCAATGATCGTGATCAATATAAAACCAAAGGTCTTCATGACTTCACGCTCCCTAAAACTCTACTTTCACCTCGCTGCCGCTTACAACTCTGGCAGTAAGTTCTTTTCCGGAGGCGATATTTTTCACGCGTATCGTGTCGCCGATCCTGCCTTTGTCGACGGTCTTGCCTTTGGCCTGAACGACAAGTTTATTGCTCTCCGCGATTATCGTGACGACATCGCCCGTTTTGAGAACGATCCGGTCGTCCAGTATCCGGTCGGTGATGAGTGTGTTTGCCGGCACGTCACGCTTGAGGACCTTGCCGATGACATCGTCCGCCGCTGCCGGATAGCCGGCGCCATTACCGTTCATATAGGTCTGCCGAACCAGGATGTCATTCATGCCTATGGTGTCGCCCTTCTGACCGGCCTGTTTCAGCATGAAAAGCTCGCGCTTTGTGAAAACCCTGAAGGGAATCTGAACGGTCCGTGTCCTGCCCGGGGAATTCTCTATTTCAACTGCACATATCCCCTCACCGCTGACGTCCGGTATACGCGAAAAGCTCAGGTTCACGATCTTCGCGTTATTCCTGAGCTGCGAAGGCATCGAATTTAGTCTCACCCGAACGGCGTCGCCTCCGGGATAGATCTGTTTTATGAACCTGATTATCCTGGCCTCCGTGGCGGATTCTCCCGCGGCATACAGCCCGCGGCCGCTTCCGGCAGCTGCCAGAAGGAACAGAAGAAAGAACAATGCGATCAGGCCCACATAACATGTGACCGTCATAACCGGCTCGCGGGGAGTATGGCGGCTTTCAGGCCCCTCGGTCACGGTACCCATCTTATCTCCTCAAATTATTGGTCAGCTGGAGCATCTCGTCCGCCGCCTGAATGGCCTTGGAGTTGACCTCATATGCCCGCTGGCCGATGATCATGTTGATCATTTCCTGCATAACGTTTACGTTGGACATTTCAAGGAAACCCTGGAGGACCGTACCCATCCCGTTTTCTCCCGGTCTACCCGTGGTTGGTGTTCCGCTCGCCTCGCTTTCCATGAAAAGGTTCTTCCCGACGGCGCGCAGGCCCGTGGGGTTTATGAAGTTTGCGAGTTCGATACGGCCTAGCTGTTGTGGAGCGGTTTGACCCTGGATCTGAACGGTCACCGTCCCGTCGCTCTCGATGGAAATACTCGTCGTCTTTGCCGGGATGGTAAGATTGGGCTCGACAGTATAGCCGTCGGACGTGACGATCCTGCCCTCGGCATCGGTCTTCAGGGCGCCTGCCCGTGTATAGGCTTTGTCGCCGGACGGAAGGTTGACCTGCAGGAAACCGTTGCCTTCTATGGCAAGATCCAGCTCGTTGTCAGTCCTCTGATAGTCGCCCTGCTGGAAGACCTTCTGCACCGAGGAAAGCATCGCCCCGAGGCCTATCTGGATGCCGGTAGGAACCATACCGCCACCCTCGGTCCGGGCACCTTGGAGCCTTAGGGTCTGATACATGAGGTCCTGAAAATCAGCACGGCTCTTTTTGAAACCGTTTGTATTGACGTTGGCGATGTTGTTGGCGATGACGTCCAGATTCGTCTGCTGCACGTTCATGCCCGTTCCCGCTGTCCATAACGCCCTAATCATGTGTTCCTCCTAGAATTTCGCCAGCTCCGTCAGTTTGCTGTTGATATCAGAAAACATCTGATCAATCTTCGTGTAGCATTCGTAGGCCCTCATCGTATGGATAAGCTCCACCATCTCGTGGACCACATTGACATTAGAGGTTTCGTACGAACCCTGCTTGATGCTGTATATCTTCGGCGCCTCTCCGGCGTCAGCGCCGGAGTACGTGAAATTACTCTTGCCCGTGGGCTTCAAGTCCTTCATATTCTTGAACTCGACAACCTTGATGATATCTACCAGGTCCTTACCGAGATACACCGAACCGTCGGTTTCGATAAGGATCTCCTTGCCGTCGGTCACGTTGATCGTAATATCGCCGCCTTTACCCTGAACGGGGTCTCCCGCCATGGTGACGAGTCGGCCGGCCTTGTCGAGCATGAATTGGCCGTTGCGGGTGTACTGCATCCCTGTTGCAGTGGAAACGGTAAAAAATCCGTTTCCCAGGATTGTCAAATCGAGAGGTGCTCCGCTATCGACAAGCGAGGCGTCAGAAAAATCGATATAGGTGTCGGAAAGGTTGACATAGGCATTCTTCAAAAGCGCCTGCTGACCCGAGGAATCTTCCGTCGTCGATACCATCCCGAAAACCGGCCGCGCGGCCTTAAACCC
>DNYO01000049.1 GCA_003506795.1 Deltaproteobacteria bacterium | reverse complement strand
AGGCTTCCTCTCCATGCTCTCTTCTCTGCCTCCAGCGACCCGCCTAAAGCGGGTGAGCGGGCGTGAGACATATCTTCTAAGAACCTCTTGAACCTCCTCGGTCAGGTCATAGACAGGTTCCGCTTCATCTGCCATGCCTACTGCCTCATGGACAACCACCGCCACCTCGTCATAGAGACTCCCGGAGGGCAACTTCGAAGGGCTGCTTTGGGGACGCCCTTCACATTTTCACATTCTCTGGGAAGGGGGATTGGGATCAAATCTTTATTCTTGACCAATGCGCTTCCCAACGGTGTGCAAAGGTTGGAATGACAGTTAGAAATCCAAGAATAAAGATGTGACCCCGTGACCATCCCAAATAATTCGACACGTGTTGAAGGGGTCCAGAAGGGAGCGTATGGTGCAAGATAACAAGAATTCTGGCAAGCACCCGTTACACGAAAAGATCGGCGAAGCTCTAACTGAGATCATCAACGGAGCAGCTGACTCCAAAATTAAACTCGTCTTGGACCCAGCCTGCGGTGGAAAACAGAACTTGCCCATATTCTCGACGGCGTTCAAGAGCAATCCCACGGAATATTGTAATGTTGATGCCTTGGTTCTTTCAGATGAGCAAGTCAAGATAATTATCGAAATAGAAGAGGCCAACATAAAACCGACACAGATATGCGGAAAGTATTTGACGTCGGCATTGGGCAGGTATTTCATCCATGTCAATAATGAAAAAGGCCAGCAGAAGAATCAACAAGTTGGCATGAGTGAAAAGGTATCTTTCATCCAGGTTCTGGATGGTTCTAAGCTGGAAAGGCAGTCAAAAAAACCGGATCAATTCAGGAATATCGAAAAGTCGATTCAGGATATTCTCCCGGTAAAGGGGAGCAGTGTCCACTCCTATAAGATTATATTTTTTGAAAACGCTGATGACAAAGAAAGGTTGGACAGATTCAAGAAATATCTTCTTAGCTGCCTTTCGTGACTTGTGAAGACAGGCTGTCCTACCTATCAACGATCCCTTGGGTTGCTTTCCTTAAGATACCGCGTTATTGTCCGACGGTCAGGAACCTACGGGCCCGGTTGGCGGCATTTGCCACAATGTTGTTGTAATAGAACGAGTAGTCGTAGATGTGATAGACGCCCGCGGTGAAGACGGAATTTGTCACGAGTGCCGCCGGATCGACCGTATGGCAAAGCACCACGCTCGTGCTCGAGGCCGGTTCGATCTGACTGGTAGTCGGGTTGATCGCGGTGACTTGCGCGTCGGCGAAATTCATGACGTTGGGTTGCGCAGGGAGCACGGCCTGACCGTCCGGTTTAAGAAGCAAAGACCCCAGGTTTTCGCCGCCCGTTGCCAGGTCTTGTTTCCTCGACCACGTAATAGGGTTAATTGCCATGGCCCCGGGAAAGACGACGGGATTTCTTCCCGCGAATCCCGGTCCCTGCGTGTTGTATGAAATGATGACCCCCGTATCGTCGGGACCCAGCGCAAACCTTAAATGGGGGTTTCGATTGAAATAATCCTGCGTGAAGGACCACCCGATCGCGTATGCGGCGATCATTTTGGCGTATACCGGGGGATTGTCTCTTATGTAGTGTTCCAACAGCAAGGCCACTGCCACCGAACCCTGTGAATGACTGGCAAGAATAAAAGGGCGACCGCGGTTGTAATGGCGGATGTAGTAGTCGAATGCCGCGGTTACGTCGGCTTCCGGGATGCCCGCAACGACATTATATACGGCATTGATAGTCGGCAGGCTCAACGCATAGCTAGCGTCTGCCTGCCTGTAGTAAGGTGCATAAATATTTCCTGTGGCCGCAAAGGCGGTCGCTTGCCCACCGAGGGCGTCTTGTGCACTTGTAACCATGCCCGGGTCATCGATCGTGCTGATAATCGGACCGTTCGGACCCGCAACGTATCCGGTGGGGTAAACGTAGAAAATATCAACCGCTTTATCAGGAGAAGAGGGTAGTGCCAGCCAGTTTTTGGAGTTCGAATAATCAATGTCCGTCGTGGAGGCACGAGCGACTTCAACAGCCGAACGACCGCCTGAACACCCTGCAAAAGTCAGGCATAGAAAAAGTGTAAAAAGCACGGCGGCAGTGATCTGTTTTTTCAATTTGTAGACTCCCCTGTTTTATTTTGACGCGCCGGTTTACTCAACCTCACCGATCGCCTAGCCGTCCAACAAGGCACCCGGTCGGGGCACCTCTGCTACGGCAAAGTTGCAATCTTCGCCGCCATTTCGGGACTCAATCTTTTCACAAGTTCCGCGTTGTAGGCGCCGCTCGGCAGGTAGGGCAGCGGGGGACCGCCGGCGAATATCTCTTCGGCCGCTACTGCGTAGGAACGAGACCGGGCTGCCGGACTCCCCGGCGTCACGGACGGATCGACGTTGGTGGCAAAGATGGAGATCGTGTTGTCGCCGTTGCGGACTATCTCGAAAAGACGAAATTGCTGGGGGAAGTCTCTCAGTGATGATGTCTCTACTTCCCAGAACCCCAGTTCAGGGTGATTAACGGGGTCCTTCGGCGGAAAGGGGGTAACCGTGTTGTAGTGACGATGCCCCGCGATCCACAGTATGAGGTTCGAATACGTGCGGAGCTTGTCGATCAGTGCATTATCCGAGGGAGACGACGCCGGGTCCCACAGGTTCTTGTCAACACCGATGGGCACATGGGCCGCCACTATCATGAGCTTGCCGTCGGCCTGACCTTTGTCGAGTTCTTTCACCAGCCAGTCGTAACGCTCCTGATCGAGGGACCCTGAGGCTCCGCTGGCGTTCTTTCCGAATTTGCCGTCATCCTTTTCGGTATCGTCGAGGACAATTACCCTGAGAGGAAGGCCCGCTTTAGGTTCAAAAGTGTAGCAGGCAAATCCCGTCTTGACGCTGTCCTGGGGAAACCCGTGGCCCACCGGTCGGGACGTGGTGTTAAAGAAGCTGCCTAACCAGTCTTTTCGTCCAAGCCAACGGCGATCGGGGTTGGCTGGTATCTTGGGGGGAGTTGCAAAGTCGGCCTCGGGTCCAGCGAATACTACCTTCTGAAAGGCAGTGGAGCCGTCGACAACACCCGTGTAGAAACCACGGTGATCGAGGTTCGGGTCCGTGAGGACGTTTCCTACGTTGAGCACGTTCTCGCCCACCATGGTCTCCTTGACCCGCTCGTTGGGCGGGTACATGCCTGACCAGAAATGATCGTGGTTGCCGAGGACCTGGTACCACGGAATCGACGCATCGAGCCCCGCCGCCTTGTAGGGCCGCGCATAGTCAACGGTCGAGGTCGACCCGGGATTGGAATTCGGGTTGACGGGCCGGCCGTCGATGACGTCGATGTACCATCTGAGCTCGATGTTCTGACCGTTGTTGACGGCATCACCGAGGAATATGCCAAAATCGAAGGCCTGTTTCTTCTGGAGGGCGTTCACCGTCTGGACTGCCGCATCCAGGACGTGGGTGGTATAGGGGATAACGGCCGAATAGGCGGCCTGCATGCCCGGCATTGGCTTAAGACCGAAGTAGATGGCCTGGGCAGGAGACTGCGCGTCCGTTATGTGTATGTCGGACATGGCAAAGAAGCGCAGAAGTGACGAGGTCTTTCCGGCCGGTCCGCCTTTGTATGCGGGCGGCATGAGATCGAGTCTCCTGTCATAGCGAAGGCCCTGCCCCATCTGCCAGGCGCCGTAACCATACTTAGCGTAAGACGCGACGTCATTGGGGAGTACTTTCGGCGTGTTCGGGGCCAGAGGAACGGCAGTGACGGTGCCGTCAAGAGTGGTGCGAACAGAAGTGCTCACGGGATAGGTCGGCTGCCGCGGCGCCGGTTCCGAGGCAACAAGGACATGTGTCCATCCGAGGACCAGCATCAGCAGAACACCCAAACTGCCTGTGAGGCCAAGCTTCAAGAAAATGTTGTGTTTCGTCATATGTAGTCTCCTCTCATAACGAATCCCGGGTTTTGCACGCCCGGCCACCGATTGGCACGGTTTCAGGCGGACGTTCTTCTACGCGATGGCAGGGGTGTCGACGTCTGATCCTGCGGACACACCTCATTCTTATAATCGGCCAGGGAGGACAGACTATTAAGTTTGGGGGGTCACCGGTGATTAAGCTACAAGATTAAAGAGATAGCACCGTCCCGTTTTACCTGTTCGGCCGCGGAGGTTTTCTACCCTCCTGGGGTCCTGACGGCTTGTTGCCCAAACGCCCCATTTCCAAAAGACTGTCTCACGTTTATCCCGTTTGTTACGCATACGCGTCAACTTAATCCTCATGGTTCTGTTTGACATAGTTTTCCAGCATCTGCTCATAGTTAAGACGTTTTCTCTTGTCGTAGGTGCACAATCGTCCCAGGATATCGATGAGCAGGTGTCTGTTGGAGGATTGCGTCATCAAGGGGATGAGCCAGTGGTACTGTGTAAAGAATGAAGCGCACTTGAGGATGGATAATTTGCGCTCATGGCGGCGATCGATTTCATAGAGAAGGGGGTTGTACAGGAGTCTCTGGAAGAGAAGTATGTAGATGAGGCGTGTATAGAGGAGTGACTCGATCTGGTAGCGCGACGCCGTCCGGGAATAGGCATTGATGCCGAAGTGACTCTTCATGCCTTGAAGACGATCTCTATCCTCCAGCGCAGCCGGTAGATCTCACGGATCTCGCATGCACTCCATATGTCCTCCGTAACGTTGGTGACAAAGATCGCCCATCCGAGAAGCCGCAGGTGTCTCTTGCCCGGGTTGAGCCTGTGGTCCCTGTTTTGTCGCAATAACCTGCGCCGTTTCTGCGCCAGGGAAGGCGGAAGGGGAATGGCGACGATCCTCACAGGGAGCCTCTCTGCCTTACCGATACACACCCGGCGGTCGAGGTGTCCCTCTTTGTTCAGGATCTCCACGAGATCGACGGGGATACCGTTCGGATCGAACAGCAAACATCCGTGGCGGTAGCGCGATACAAAGAACGCCCCGGCGTCTGCGATGCGCGCGAGTATTCCCAGGACAAAGTAACCAAGATCCCGTATGACAAGGTCGCCCGGACCGACAAATGTGAGGACATCCGCCGCCGCCCTCTGGTCGTTGCAGGTGAAGTCGGTGACGGCACAGTGCAGATAGGATCTGTTCTTGATGTCCAGTATGGCCTGGACCTTCGCCTGCGCATAGGCGCGGCCGGTACGGTCTCTGCTTCCCTTGTAATAGGGGGCCATGACGGAGGGGAGGGGCAGTACCGAACTGTCATGGAGCAATACCCGTTCGAATGCGGCAAACAGGCCCTCCACCGGCTTAAGTTCAAGCTGCTTGCAGAGGAGAAGGGCAAGCATCTGCTTTAAGAACTCCACCCAGGGCCTGCCGATTCGCTTGGCCACGGCCTGCTTCGAAACCGCCTCCGAGCACAGAACGCTGAGCACCGTTGCCAGCGCCCTCAATGACGGACAGCTTCCCGGAAGAAGCATGCAGAACGCCTTGAGGAGCTGGAGCGGTTCTATCTTCCTCGGCCTGCGCCGGATGAACCCCACTTCGATCCCTATCCTCTCCTCCGCCCTCAACAAAGCCAGTTCACGATCAAACGCCTCGTGATGGAGTTCCGGTCTGTCCATGAAAACCTCCTTGCATCGGGAATGAATATATAGTATATTACACCTATAACTATACCTCATTCCCTGTGAGGACACAATGTTAAAAGGAGTGATTATGGAGAATGGATATGCGGTTAAGCTGCAGAAGGTGGAACGCCCTACCAATCGCTCATATTATGTGAACTTCCCTGTGGCCCTGGCCGAAGCGCTGGATATGCGCAAAGGGGAGGAGTTCCTGTGGATCATTGAGGATAAAAATACCTTGATACTAAAACGCAAGAAGACTCGAAGGCCGCGCACTGCCCCGAAGCTAAAGACATGACCCCTTAAGTTGACGCGTATGCG
>DNYO01000131.1 GCA_003506795.1 Deltaproteobacteria bacterium | reverse complement strand
AAAGAAAATAACCAGGATGGGAACAAAGGTGAGAACCGATCCGGCTCCACCGATGATACCGTCTACCAGGAGCCCCTTAATCCACTGCGGCTCCGCTGCAAGCGTTCGTTCCACCAGCGAACCAAGGGACGACACCGTCGATTCGAGGACACGCTGCACCGGATAACCGACGAAAAATGTGACGAGAAAAACAATTGCGAGAATACCCAGAAGGACCGGTATGCCCGTCGATGGGCGGGTGAGGACATGATCGATGCGGTCGGTCATGAGCACCTGGCCCCGTTTGAATCTCGATACTGCCGCCCGTGTCGCATCTTCTATCCAGTCGTACCGTCCGCCCACAACCGCCCGCAGGGCGTCTTCGTGCTCCACGAGCAGCATCTGTATCTCGTTCCACGTGCGGGTAGGTATGATGCCCTGGAAGGATTCCGTTACCTCGGCATCACCCTCCATGAGCTTCGTTACGACCCATTCAACCGTGTACGGCATAGGGATATGCTCTCTTACAAGCTCCGATATTTTGAGATATATATCCTGGTGGTCCTCGGTCACCCGGGGAACCTTCGGCTGATGCCCCTGGGGGTTTTTGGACATCTTCACGATCTCTTCCAGGAGTTCCTTGATGCCCCTGTTCTTCGTTGCCACCGTTGAGACAACGGGCAGGCCCAGGGATGCCTGCAATGCCTCAGCGTCGATCCTTACCCCCTGGTTCTCGGCGACATCGAGCATATTGACGGCCACAATAACGGGCGACTTCAGCAAAAGAAGCTCCGTCAGAAGATAGAGGCTTCTTTCCAGGGCGGCGGCGTTGACGAAGAGAACGGTGACATCGGGATGCTCATGTATGAGAAATTCCCTCGTCACTCTTTCTTCCTCGGAATAGGCGCTCAGGCTGTATGTTCCGGGAAGGTCGACAAATCTTATCTCCGTGTCCTTTACCCTGTGGAGGCCTTCTTTACGTTCCACAGTCTTGCCCGGCCAATTGCCGATGTGCTGCGACAGGCCGGTGAGGAGGTTGAATACCGTTGTCTTGCCCACATTGGGTTGTCCGGCCAAGGCCACAAGCAGGCTCTGACCGGGTTTAGGCAGCGCTTCGTATTGCCGTGTCTCCCGTATGACGAGTATCTTCTCGGCCTGACCCTTGCCAAGCGCAACCCTCGTGTCCGAGGCCAGGATAATGATCTGCCCCCGGCTTTTCCTGAGAAGCTTGATTCTGGTCCCTGGAATTATGCCCATCGCCGACAGACGCCCTGTCAGCGCCTCCCCACCCGAGAGCAGGCGCACCGTTGCCTCCTGTCCCTCGTCGAGAACCGTTACGGGGAACAGTTCTTCACTCATGATCGCAAACCTTTCATTTTCGTTTTGGTTATACTATGCGGTAGGAACAATGTCAATGAACAGAAGGCATCGATGGAGAAGTGGCGCTTCTCTATCAATGTGCCGTCAGGATCTTTACCGCATCGTAGACGTCTTGCAGGGCGGTTGGGTGGGAACGGATGGCACCCTTCGCGTCTATACCCAGAAAGGTCAGCGTCTTGTGCTCTTCAACGCTTACACTTCTGAAAAAGGCGGTGGCCGTGGCGCCGGAACAATCCGCGCCGATCTGCTTCTTCATACCCCCCACAAGCACAAGGAGGCCCTTGCGATGCGCGGATGTCTGGATGGGCATGTTGTGGATGTACTTCTCACACCAGAGCGGCTGGCATCGGTCGATCATGGCCTTTGTCTGGGCCGAAAGACCGAAGAAATAGATGGGGGAAGCCAGGATAATCCGGTCGGCCTGTCTCAGGGCCGGGTATATCTGCTGCATTCTGTCTTCGATGACGCAAACCCCCGTATCGGTGCAGCCTCCGCAATTCTGGCACGGTCTGATGTTCATGTCGTTCAGACGAAAGAGATCGACACGATGCGAATGCCTGTCTATGGCGTTCAGGGCTGACTGGACAAGGAGATCGGTATTCCCCCCTGTTCTGGGACTGCCATTAAGTACAAGAAGCCTCACGTATTCCCCCATCGAAAAGCGGCCGGAGAGGCTGGATACCTCCCCGGCTCACCGTCAGCTGTCTATGTTAATCAACCTTGTAGAAAGCCATCTTTTTTGCCTTGCAGACCGGGCACTCGTCAGGCGGCTCGCCCTCCACGGTATTGCCGCATACCTTGCAGACCCAGTAATCCGTCTCCTTGTTCTTGCCGAGATCGTCCAGCGCCTTCTGGTAGAGGCCTGCATGAACCTTTTCGACATCGTTTGCATACTGAAAAGTCCTTACGGCACCGGCGCTAGCTTCCGCCTTTGCCTCTTCGATCATCGCCGGGTACATGCTTTTAAACTCGTGGGTCTCGCCGCCTATGGCCTCCGCAAGATTTTCTTTTGTGCTCCTGATACCCTTGAGCTCCCTGAGATGATTATGGGCGTGAATGGTCTCCGCCTCCGCAGCCGCCCTGAAGAGTTTGGCTACCTGTTTGAAACCCTCATCGTCGGCTTTTTTTGCGAAGGCAAGATATTTCCGATTTGCCTGGGACTCGCCCGCAAATGCTTCTTCAAGGTTCTTTTCGGTTTTTGACATGTTTCCTCCTTTCTGAATTTTGTTCAAGTTCTTCTAAACAACCTGAAATTTCTCGTGATACTCCTTAAGGCGTCTGGCGAAA
>DNYO01000046.1 GCA_003506795.1 Deltaproteobacteria bacterium | reverse complement strand
ACCTTGACGGGATCATTGTTGCACCGACCCAGCAGGTGGGCCCTTGTCTGGCGAACATGTCTCATGTCGCCCAGGTGCGTCGAAATAGCAACTGCTTCTCTCTTGCTAAAAAAGTTCATCGTATTCCTCCTGGATAATGTTCCCCCCTGTCCTGAGGGGTGTGATCTATGACGATTCCCCTCGGGAGAGGAAATTATAAAGGTGGTTGTATGGTTGTATGTGATGCCGTTATTGGCGAGGATGTTCGGAATGACCTAATAAAAATACTGTTTGAAGGTATATTACTTTCGGGACCTTTAAGGGGGGTGACTCGTGGGGACGCGTCAGGCTGACCCGTGGGGACGCGTCACCCGCGACAATTTGCAGAAATCCGCCACAGGTTTCTCGACATTTGGATCAGTACCTAAAGAATTATTCAAAGAGAACAACTCATAAGGAGGTGACGATAAAATGAGTGATATCAATCCTTTCAACCTTGGCAACGCCCCGTCGGATGAGGGTTTCTGCAACAGGAAGAAGGAGCTGAAGAAACTCCTGACCCACGCAAGGAACGGGGCCAACGCCATTCTCTTTTCCGCGCGGCGCCGCGGCGAGACATTCCTGGTGAAGCGCGTCATGGACGAAGTCTCCCGCGAAGGCTACCTCGCGACCTACGTCGACTTCCTTTCCGTCATAAGCGAGAAGGACGTAACGGAGAAGAGCTTCAACACCGTCGTAAGGGGGGTAAGGGAGAACATAACGGACAGGTCCTTCATGAACAAGGTGAAGAAGCTCTTTACTTGGATATATCTCTCAATAGACATAGGGCCCGAAGGCGTCTCCATATCGGCCAAGTACGACAGGTCGGAGACGTTCGGCCACCTTGTTGACGACATATCCCTCGGGCTCGACAAGTGCCCGAAGAACAACAAGCGCCGATGCCTGGTCGTGTTCGACGAGTTCCAGGAGATCACCAGTCCTCCCGAGAACAAGCGCGTCGAGGGTGTCCTCCGGGAACACATCCAGAACCAGGCCAACGCCTCTTTCTTCTTCGTAGGCAGCCGCCCCCCACGTCCTCGGTCCATGTTCACCGATTCGAAGAGGGCTTTGTACCGGCTGGGCTTCATCTACGAGATGGGGAACATCCCGAAGGACGAGTTTGCCCCATATGTCGTCGAGCGCTTCAAAAAGACCGGGAAGGAATGCCTCTTGGAAATTGCATAGGAGGAGATCTATGATCGCGGCGCCGGCAATACCCACTACGTGCAAAAGCTCTCCTACGTGCTCTGGAACATGACCATTCCCGGGAAGAAGGCGACCAAGGCGATGCTGGAAAAGTCGAAGAACGAACTTCTCAGGAGCGAGTCGCCCAACTTTCAGGGGGTCTTCATGGAGATGAACTTCGGGGAAAAGAAGCTCGTCCGGGCGCTCGCGGCAGAGCCCACGAAGAAACCCTACGCGATAGACTACATTGCCCGGCACACGCTTTCAGCGGGCGGGATCCAGAAGAGCCTCAAGTCGCTCATCGACAAGAACGTTGTGGAGATTGTCGACGGTACCTACCGGTTCGTCGATGCCGTCTTCGTTAGGGGAAGCTTCAGGGCGAATTAGCCCTCGGATAAAAGAACCACTGTTAAATAGCCTCCAAAAAATAGCGCTGAGGCCCGCGCATGTACGCCCATTATTATCGCTTTTTCGAGATTACGGCTTAAATCCTTCAGGATTGTGCATTTGTTTCACAACCGATTGAACAGAAATTTGTCCATGCCCGTCACTCGTCACCTCGCCTCTCCCACCGGGGGCGACTGCCTCCCGAACACCTGCACCGCGATCCATCCCTCGCCTCCCTCCAGTCTGCCCTTCATGACAGCCACGCCTATCTCCTCGAACTGGTTGGACAGGAGGTTCTTCCGGTGTCCCGGGCTCTGCATCCAGTCATTGATGATCTCCCGGTTGTTGAGGAAGGAGCCTGACGCAATGTTCTCTCCAAATCTCTTGTACCGATACCCGACCTTCTGTGCGATGTCCGAGGCCTTCTCACCGGTGGGAGAGACATGATCGAAGTACTGCTTCTCGAACATGTCCTTTGCCCTCTCCGACGCGATCGCATTGAGGAGGAAGCTTTCCTTCAATTCGTGAACGCCGTTCTCCGCTCGTGTCACGTTCGTGAGGCGGAGGACCTCCGCGCTGGTGAGCGCCTCCTGCAGGGGATGAGTCCCGCGGGAGGACCTGGCTCCGGAAGGGCGTGGCGTCCCCGGCGCCGCTTCGCTGGTCCGGAACAACTGACGGGTTTGGGGGGCCTGAGACATTTTCGGCTTCGAGTAGATGACGTTGTGGACCACGAAGTACACGACTATCAGGCAGATGCCTACCGTAATGAGCTTCTGCTCCCTGGGGAGGCTTCTAAACCACTGAAGGCCGCGGCGGGCGAGGTACAGGATCCTCGATGCCTGTATCTTTAAGTTGAACTTGCTTCCCGGGAGGAACGCCCTGAGAGGAGCCCACGGGAATTGGCAGCCTCTCACTTCCGTGTCCGCGTCGATCTCCCCCTTCATGTAGAGGATGAACAGCTTCTCCCAGGTGAAGGGGCCGAACTCGAAATATCGGTCTCCTCCCTGTTTCCTGTAGTACCAGTCGTCGGTGCCCGGGTTGCCGGTTCCCATGCGCAGATCTCTCTCCTTAAAATGGCTCGAGGGCTCGGTGCGTGACGTGTGTGTGGATTTACCGCCCGTTGTTGCGTACAGAGATTATCGTCGGAACGGGGGGAAATTTCAAGGGGAAGTGTATGTTAACGCCAGAGGTTGAAGCGGGAGGTACACAACCCCCCGCCGTTCGTCTTGCCACATCACCTACTGCCCATCAGGCTTGGTTCTAGTGACATTCTTGCCTTTTCCCAGTCTCTTGTCCACCCCGATCTCATTCTGTTGATAACGTCAAGACGTAATCCTTTCGATAAAGCGATGTCCTCGAGATGCTGGAAACAGTCATTTATCGCCTGTGCATTATCACAAAGAAATTTGTTCCATAAACTGTCGCGATAATGATCGGCGTATTCTTCACTTCTTTTCTGCGCGACCCCGTGTGTGCGAATGCTCTGGACGTGATGACCAATTTCATGAAAAATGGTTGTGGCAAGGCTTAACTGGAGCATAACAAGCATCTCCCGAAATTTATCGGGGTCTTCCGAATTGGGAAAGATATTCTCAAAATACAGTTCGATGTGAGCTCCTTTTTTGTTTCGCTCCCCAAAATAAGCACCTTGAGATCCCACGGGAATGCTTTTATGAACTGGCAGATCAGCTACTAAGATACAGGAAAGTCTGAACATGTGTTCCTTTGGAACGTACTGAAGGATCTTCTCAATCGAATCCGCTAGATTAAAATCCAGCTTTTTGACTTTGAGTTCAATGCTATCCACGATCTCAATTCTCATGATTACAAGTATCCTCCGTCAGACCATAAGACCTGGGTCCAGGTCTGCGAGAGGCGCCAGGTTACAACGCACCATTTCCGGCCGAAGA
>DNYO01000056.1 GCA_003506795.1 Deltaproteobacteria bacterium | reverse complement strand
ACGGGAGACGGGTTCGCCATGGCCGACCGGGCGGGGGCGCGGCTTATCAACATGGAGTATATCCAGTTCCACCCTACCACGCTCTTTCACAAAGACGCCGACGGTTTCCTCATTTCCGAGGCGCTTCGGGGAGAAGGCGCACGGTTGAAGACGAAAGACGGTGTTCCTTTCATGGCAAAATACTCCGATCTGGGCGACCTGGCACCGAGAGACGAGGTCTCCCGCGCCATGTATGAGGAGATGATCAAGCGAGGTGACAGCTACGTCTATCTCGACATTGCCTCCTATACGGAAATCAACGTCAAGAAGCGTTTTCCCATGATCTACGAAAGATGCCTGGCCTTTGACATCGATATCCAGAAGGTACCCATCCCCGTGGTCCCCGCGGCGCACTACAGCTGCGGCGGCGTACAGGTCGACACCTGGGGGAAGACCTCTCTGAAATGCCTCTATGCGGCGGGTGAAGTGGCGGCTACCGGCCTTCATGGAGCCAACAGGCTGGCGTCCACCTCGCTGCTGGAAGGATTGGTATGGGGTATCCGGTCGGCAAAGGACATCGCCGGCAACTTTAACGGCAACCGGCCCTACAAGGAATCGGACATACCCCCCTGGCAGTTCCCCGAGCGAACCGAAGAGGTCGACCCCGCCCTTATCCATCAGGACTGGGTAAGCATCAAGTCCACGATGTGGAACTACGTCGGGATAATCCGCACATTCAGAAGGCTGCAGCGCGCCTGGGCGGACATCGGTTATCTGAAAAACCGCGTTGACGATTTCTACCGAAGGGCCCAGCTCGTCCCCATGGTAATCAACCTGCGCAACGGCGTCAGAACGGCGCGAATCGTCGCCGAGGCGGCCCTGAAAAACAGCGTAAGCCGCGGAGCACATTTCATACGGTAGAGGCAGTTTTTACATATTTTCCGCGAGTTCAATGACGGTCAGTTTCTGCACCCCGAAATTGACCGCTCCCTCTATGTCTTTGTCCATGAAAAGATCGACACGATGAGAGTACCTGACATGCGTCCGGTCTGCTACGGTGCAATCGCCTATTTTGTCTATTCGCAGCCTGGTTTTCAAAGGGTAGGCGTTGGTTGCAACGATGCATTCGCCTTTTTTGTATCTTCTGCAGATGTCCGTTCCATCCGCGGAGATGCAGGGGCTGTCATCAGTCTGTTCCGGTACCGAATTGTACGCCGACACTTCCCTGACCAGCCCTCGTTTCTCATCGGAACAAGCGCCGGATTCGCTCGACCTGGAGCTGTCATCGGAATCGCCGGCGACATCACAGAATTCTTCGGTGTCACAAAAAATCTCGCTGCCTCTGTCATAGGTCTCTATGTTTATTGCCCGTCCCGCAACTGTGACGGCTGTGATGAAGATCAACCAGTACAAGGCTTTTTTGGATTGTGCGTTCATATCGTCAGGTGAAACCTCGTATTTTGAAAAATTAGCATGAAAGGGCGAGGGTTTTCTGTCCGCTAAAACGACTATAATTCTGTGGTCAATCCGTGGGGTTGTATATCACCCTTATAGATGACACCGGGTCTCCCGATCGTGCCGACCGGCTGTCGGCCCACTACCCCTCGCGTCATTCCGGCGAAGACCGGAGCCCGGGAGAGATTATGGATAAGGAACTCCCGACGAAGGGACATCCAACTGTCCTCTTCAAACACTCTAATGGGTGTACTGAATATGTATGTTTCCTGTTGTATGAGAGGTATTCCCGGGTTGTCGCTACGCGGGTGAAGATACCGGCCTAAAGCCGGAATGACGAACTGAGAGAAAAGGCAACCTGGTCTTGAAATGCGGGGATTTACCTGTCCTGAATCATTGCCCTATAAAGAAAGCAGTCCGGGAAATGGACTATTTTGGACAGTGACGACCTCAAACATTTAGGCCGCTTTGTTCTTATAGATCCCGCATCCGATCACGTAATCTCCGGCGCGCTGGAAGTAGCTTGCCTTTGTGCAGATTTTTTTCGTTTCGGGATGGGGCCATTTGTAGTCCGACCATCCCTTACCGGTCTTCAAAGAGGCCTCAACCATTTCCTTGATAAAAAATTTGCCTCTGGCATCCTTAAGCCCGAACATATCCCTTCCTACCAGTTGGGCGTTGCCTCCATGTGCACACGTGAGGCCCTGGAGATCAACCACGAAGATATAGAGATCCTTGTCTTTGAACTGTCCGGTCCGATTGTTCGTGAATTCATCAAAGGCTTTCTTGCCGCCATGTTCCCCGATATACCGCGAGGCCTTCTCGACCATCGTCTCTGCCTTTGCGGCATCATCGGACGCTATGGCCTCTACTTCGTTGGTATCGAGGGTGAACTGGCTGACAACCTGCTGGAGTTCCTGCGAAAGGTCCACAACCTGGGACGCCGCCTCAGCATTTTCCTTCAGCCTTTTGGACGTGCCCTGCATGACCTCCGATATCTGCTGAATATTCCGGGAGATCTCATTTGTCGTCGCCGTCTGCTGTTCCGATGCCACGGCAATCTGATTGATCTCGGACGTAACAATCTCTATCTGTTTCAATATTTCGTGAAGAGACTGTCCGGACTTTGCTGTTTCCTCGGCGCCCAATTCAACCTCCCGGACGCCTTCTTCCATGGAAGAAACGGCACTCTTCGTCTCCGTCTGCATTGCAACAATGGTTTGGCCGATCTCCTTCGTCGCCTGTGTCGTCCTCTCTGCAAGCTTACGGACCTCATCGGCCACAACGGCGAAACCCCTGCCGTGTTCTCCGGCGCGGGCCGCTTCGATGGCAGCGTTCAGTGCGAGAAGGTTCGTCTGGTCGGCTATATCATTGATAAGTTCCACGATGGTCCCAATCTGATCGGACCGTACCCCGAGCTTTTTTATGATCTCCGCCGTACCATTTACCCGCTCGTTGATGTGGGACATGACCTCAACGGTCTCGTTGATGATCGACTCGCCTTTCTTGGCAAGGCTGTCGGCCTTTTCGGAACTCTTCGCCGCCATCACACAGTTCTGGGCGATCTCCGAGGAGGTCGTGGACATCTCTTCGCTTGCGGCGGCGACGGACGAAACCTGGTTGGTTACATGCTCGATATCGGTGGCCATCTGCACGACCGTTCTGTCCAGTATGTTGGCGGCATAGACAACACTGACGCTGCTTTCATTCACCTTCGACACCGAGGAGTGCAGTTTCTCCACCAACAGATTGAAGCGGCTGTAAAGCGTCCCCAGTTCGTCGGCCGAATCCGCTTCGATCCGCTTCGTCAAATCGCCTTGTGAAACCGTTTCTATGGATGCCATGGCTCTTTGCATCGGCCTTAGCACTCCCGAGGAAGCCACGCGCCAGGAAAATACCGTAAACCCTATGGCGACAACAACGATAACGGCAGCCATGGTCGACATCAGTCGCTGATCCACAACAATTCCCAGGGACGGGAGGTAGACGAGAACCCCCAGGACGATGAGAAAAACGCTGGAAATCAAAGTTGGAAGAAACAATTTCTTGGACAGGTTCATTCTTAATAACCCCCTTGATCGTGATAATACCTTCCCTGTGTCTTTATCGGCAACCGGAAGATTTTATTTAGTTCCCCAACCGGTGTACAGTTTTTCACCCGGCAGCCCTACGGTCGCACAGAGGTCCTTGTTATATCGCCGATCATGGCGAGAAAAGCGGCAAGATTGGCCTCTTCACTGGCCCTTGCCTCCTGGAAATAGGTGATCCTCAGCTTCATGAAAAAACCGCGGTAACCTGTCAGGTAAAGGTGGGATATGAGCTTGATATTGTTTTGCTCGTAGGTGAGAACACTGTGGAGGAATTTGATATGACCGCCTGCCGCCACGGTCTCTTTCTTGACGACAACAGATACGTTCCTGTACGTTCCCT
>DNYO01000118.1 GCA_003506795.1 Deltaproteobacteria bacterium | reverse complement strand
GTTCCCATCCTGGTTATTTTCTTTTTTGCCATGTCCTTTCTCGAAAACGTGGGATACATGGCGAGGGCCGCCTTTGTCATGGACAGGTTCATGCACATAATAGGCCTCCACGGAAAGAGCTTTCTACCCATGTGCCTGGGATTCGGGTGCAACGTGGCGTCGGTTCTGGGTGCTCGAATCGTGGAATCGAAGAAGGCGAGGCTTCTTACGATATTTCTCACCCCCTTCATCCCCTGCACAGGAAGGCTTGCGGTGATAACCTTTGTAACCGCGGCGGTTTTCGCGGGCAAGGCCCTCCTGGTGACGTGGCTCCTCGTGGTATTCAATGTACTGATGCTGGGTGCAGCGGGAATGCTCATCGGCAGATTCCTGCTCCGTGAAGAACCGGTTCCATTCATCATGGAACTTCCTCTCTATCACAAACCGGATTTCCGGACCATCGGAATCGTGGTATGGCACCGGTCAATCGCCTTTGTTAAAAAGGCAGGAACGGTGATTCTTATTTTTTCCATTTTTGTTTGGATCATGTCTAACGTACCGGCGGGGGGTATCGAAAATAGTATCCTCGGAAGGATAGGGATGCTCCTCGAGCCGCTGGGAAAACCGCTTGGCCTCGACTGGCGGATGGTGGTGGCGCTCCTGTCGAGCGTCATCGCCAAGGAAAATTCCGTTGCGACGCTGGGAATCCTGTACAATGTCGGGGACCAGGGATTGATGACTGTGCTGTCAGGCTCCATCCCTCACGCATCGGCCCTCTCATTCCTCGTGGTCCTCATGCTCTTCATCCCCTGCGCGCCGACAATCGCCGTAATGAAACAGGAGATGGGGGACAGGAAGTGGTTCATCATGTCCTTTCTTTTCATGGTGTTCCTCTCATACACCATGGGAATGGCGGTATATGGTCTGGCAGTCGCCTTAGGAATATAGATTTATCCTTGACTCTTTTTTTGCGTTTCTATACACTGAACCGTGGTTCATATGAACAGACGTTCAGCCGAAGATACGCGCAGGATTATTACCGATGCGGCGCTGACGGTCTTCTCGAAGTCCGGCTTCGAAGGCGCGAATATGAGAATGATCGCGGCCGAGGCCGGTATCAGCGTCGGGGCCCTCTACCTCTATCACAGAAACAAGGAAGAACTCTGTGCCACGGTGTTTAAGGGGCTTTTCAAGGAGTTCAAGAGGGAGATCGACGAAAAGGTTCTGGGACTGTCCGATCCCGTAGAACAGATTCGTGCCTACATCGGGACCTACATGGAAATGGCAAAAACTCATCGCGAGTTTATCTATACCTTTAACAGGGAGAGGGGATTCACCTTCGGTGTGGAATGGAAGCAGGGCTTCTTTGCTGAACTTCGGGCGCTTGTCGACTCGATCATAAGGAGAGGTGTCGAACAGGGCGTGTTTTCGGAAGTTGGGAAAGGCGAGGCGACGAAGGTCCTCATGAGCGTATTGCGGGGATATGTCGTTTCGATCGTTATAGACCCGGAGAATCTTTTCAGCGCCGACGCGTGTACGGATATTCTGCTGAACGGTCTGGTAAAGCGATACGGACCAGAAGAAAGGGCTAACGGTTTACAGTGAACGTGCGTACGGTATTTGCGGCAATATTCCTATGGCTTTCTCTCGCCCCTGCGGCCCTCGCGGCCCAGTATACACTCGATGACCTTTATGCCATTGCCCTTCAGCGTTCGGAAAGGGTGAAGATCTCCGAAGAAGACCTCACGATTGCCAGAACGGGAAAGGACAAGGCAGTCTCAGCGCTCCTGCCCAGGGTGTCCGGCCTCGGTAATTATACGGGTTACAAAGACCAGAAGATCTCCGAGACGGGCAGCCTGAGCCAACCCGACGAATACTCGGCGTGGAGCCTGCGGGTCGATCATTCAATGTCGATGTCGGGCCGGGAGATAACCGCGTACAAGGCGGCCAGAGACAACATCAAGAAGAGCGACCTCGATCTTTTTGCGGTGAAAGAGGTCTACATCCTCTCCGTTACCAACGCCTATTATGACGTCCTTAAAGCCAACCGTCTTGTGGAGATCCAGAAACAGAACGTGGACCGATTGACAACTCACAGGAATGCGGCATCCGTGAGGCTGAGAATAGGGGAGGTCACGAAGACGGCTCTTTTGAGGGCCGAGGCTGAGCTGTCGGGCGCCCGCTCCGACCTTGTCAAGGCGGAGAATCTCCTTAAATTCACAAAATCCGTACTTAAGAGAGTTGTGGGTCTCGAAGATGAGTTTGATATCGTCGATACCCATCAGACCGGCACTGCCGGCCTTAAGGATATATCTGAAGGTGCCCATGACCCCGTTATCGGCAGCTGTCCCAGGCTCGATCTCGACTGTCTGCGGCAGCTCGCTCACGCCGAGAGGGCCGAGTTGAAATCCCAGGCGATTCAAAAGGACATAGCCTCTGCGCAGGTTACCTATACCAGGGGGTCGTACTGGCCGACGCTTGCCGTTGAGGGGGTCTTTGCGCAAAGGAAAGAGACGCCCGAGACGTCGGGACTCATACGAGATAACGTTTATGGCGGCGTCAAGATAGTCTTTCCCTTCTACGAAGGCGGCTTGAGGGCCGCAGAGGTTCGGGAGGCTGAATCGAAGAAGAGGCAGACCGACTACGTCTACGCGGATTTGAAGAAGACGGTCACCGTGGAGGTCGAAAGTTCCTATCTCGATTTCGTAACCCAGAAAGGCATCCTCAGATCGCTGGAAGACCAATGGCTGTTTGCGGACGATAACTATAAGGCGGTCTCGAAGCAATTCGACTTCGGTCTCGCGCAAA
The DNA here is from genome assembly GCA_003506795.1 of Deltaproteobacteria bacterium. Classification (GTDB taxonomy): domain Bacteria; phylum Desulfobacterota; class Syntrophorhabdia; order Syntrophorhabdales; family Syntrophorhabdaceae; genus Delta-02. The sequence continues at coordinate 5,894 of DNYO01000118.1, read as the reverse complement.
GCATAGACGTGATGGATGCCAACACGCTCCTCGTCACGGCCGAGCGCCAGCTGATCGATGCCCTCTACCAGTTCCAGCAGGCCGTTGTCAGATTGAAACGATCCACGGGAACGCTTCTTGTGTCGTTGAATGGCAAGGCGTCGACCGATAGCGCAAAGGCCGCGAAGGAGAACAGCGCGAAATGAATAGAAGGACACTCAGCCTTGCAAGACTATGGCTTCTTCTTATCCCGGTCCTCATCCTGCCGGTCTTCGGATGCAAAAAAAAGGTGGTCGAGGAGAAGGTCGTAAACGTTGTCACGCAGGCTGCCGAGAGCCGCCGACTGCGCCCGTTCATAGAATCGACAGGGACGCTCAATCCCAACGAAGAGATCATCATGGGTGCCGAGATAGACGGGATAGTCAAAAGCGTGAAGGTGGATGAGGGGACGATCATCAAAAAGGGAATGCTTCTTGCGACGCTCGACGATACCGAATACGTCCATGAGGCGATAAGGGCGAAAGCGGCCCTCAAGCAGACGGAAGCATCACTGGCGAACACAAAAATGGAGTTTTCGCGGAAGGATGCCCTCTTCAAGGAACAACTCGTGACGAGACAGCAGTACGATGATGTGTTCACACGGCTGACTTTGGCCGAGTCCGAGGTCGACCGCGCCAGAGCGGCGCTTGTCATAGCCAATCAGAAGCTTGCCAAAACAAGGCTTTACGCGCCGACAGCGTCGCGTGTAAAGGAGAAGAAGGTCGCCGTGGGTGACTTCGTCAAAAACGGCACGCCAATGGTCATCCTCATTCAGCCGGACCCGCTGAAACTGCGCTTTTCGGTCCCGGAGCGCGATATTGGCAAGATAAAGGTCGGGCAGGATGTGAATGTCAGGGTTGACGCCTATGCCGGCCGTGACTTCATCGGAAAGGTCTCCATCGTCTTTCCCAGTCTGGAAGAGAAAACCAGAAGCCTTACGGTGGAGGCCCTCATTCCCAATACGCAGGATGAGCTTAAACCGGGACTGTTTGCGAAGGTCCTTCTCTATACAGGAGATCTGCAGGATATGGTCGTCGTTCCCGTCACGGCGCTTCTGTATGAGGGAGAGAAAATCCGCCTTTTTGTTATCGAGGGAAATACCGCAAAAGAACGGCCGGTGAAGCTTGGGAACAAGTACGGGGAATTCATGGAAATTACACAGGGATTGAAGGCCGGCGAGATCGTTGTCGTCGCAGGACAGCAAAGCCTGTCGGAAGGCGCAAAGGTAGCGGCTCAGAAGTCACAGCAGAACGAGAACAATACACCGGCGGCAAAGGACAACAGGGAACACAAATGATAGTAATTCAGGGGCTTCACGCCACGATGGTCACGCGCTGATCCATGTGGCTTTCCGATACATCCATCAAAAGACCCGTTTTTGCGACAATGCTCGTTATGGCACTCGTGGTTCTCGGCATTGTGAGCTATCCCGGCATTGGCGTCGATCTTTTCCCCAGGATTGACCTTCCCATCGTCAATATTTCGACCACACTCAAGGGGGCAAGCCCCGAGATCATGGATATTGACGTTACCGACAAGATAGAGGAGTCCGTCAACACCATCAGTGGTGTAAAGACGATCACCTCGTCGAGTACGGAAGGTGCATCGAATATCGTCGTCGAGTTCGTCCTCGAAAAGGACATCGATCTTGCCGTTCAGGATGTTCGGGAAAAAATATCCGTCATACGCAAGAAACTCCCCAATGATATCGATGAACCGGTTGTGGAGAAGGTCGATCCCGACGCTACACCCGTTCTCTGGCTTGCACTGCACGGACAAAAATCCGTTCGGGATCTTTCGACGTATGCCGACGAGATCCTCAAGGAACAGCTCCAGAGGATAAACGGGGTAGGTGCGATACGCCTTTATGGTATGAGGCTGCGGCAGGCAAGGGTCTGGCTCGATAACGACAAGCTGCGGTCTTACGGGGTAACCGCACATGATGTTATGAAATCCCTTCAGCGGGAAAATATAGAACTGCCGGGCGGGAGGATCGAAAGCGGTACCAAGGAATACACCGTCAAGGTCAAGGGCGAGTTTCCGACGATCCAGCAATTCAATGAAATGGTCGTGGGCTATTACAAGGGAACACCGGTACGCCTCCGTGATATCGGACGTGCCGAGGACGGCATGCAGGAAAAGAGGACCATCGCCCGCTACAACGGGGTCAGTTCCGTCAGCGTCGGCATTCAGAAACAGTCCGGTACTAACACCGTAGAGGTCATCGAAAGGATAAAAAAGGAACTGGAGCAGATTTCGAAGTCTTTGCCCAACGGCATGAAACTCGCCATAGCCTTCGACCAGTCCAATTTTATCAAGAGATCCATCAACGAGGTCCAGCATCACCTCGTATACGGCGGCTTCTTCGCCATTCTGGCGGTGCTCCTCTTCCTCAGGAATTTCAGGACTACGATCATAAGCGCGCTGGCNNTATCGCTGTCCATAGGTATTCTCATAGATGATGCGATCATTGTCATAGAGAACATACAGCGCCATATAGAAGACGGGAAGACGCCCAAAGAGGCGGCTTTTTTTGCGACCTCGGAGATCGGCCTCGCAGTTTCCGCGACGACCCTGGCCATCGTCGTCATCTTCATCCCCGTCGCATTCATGAAGGGCATCATCGGACGGTTCTTCTTTCAGTTCGGTATGACCGTTGTTTTTGCCGTTCTCGTCTCCTGGTTTGTTTCCTTTACCTTGACCCCGATGCTGGCATCCCTNNCAGGTACCGGCGCATTCTTGCATGGGCCCTTGTCCATCGAATGAAGGTGCTCATCTTTGCAGGGGCAACTTTCCTTCTCGGCCTTTCCTTCATGTTTTTCATCGGAAAGGAGTTTACCCCTTCAGAAGACCAGAGCCGCTTTGTCATCAGGCTTCAGACGCCTATCGATTATTCCGTGGATGAGGTCGATCTCATGAACCGGAAGGCCGAAGAAATCGTCAGGAAGTTTCCTGAGGTTAGAAGCGTTCTGTACACCCAGGGGGGAGGACGGACCGCTGAAACGAATAAAGCCAACCTGTCGATAAACCTCGTTCCAAAATCCGAGCGCAGGAAGAGTCAGGAAGAGGTCAAGGCTGAAATGAGGAGGGCTCTCAGAAAGATACCCGGGCTGAAAGCCTCGGTAGAGAATATCTCCATGATAGGCGGCCAGGGAAGGCAGGTCGCCATAATGTACAGCATACGCGGTCTGGAGCTGGACAAGCTTGAAAACTACACGAAAGAGATCCAGGAGAGGCTCGGCAAACTCCCGGGGATTGTCGACCTGGATAGTTCCCTGGAAAAAGGCAAACCCGAGGTTCGTGTTTTCATCGATCGTGACAAGGCCGCGGATCTGGGGGTCGATGTCGCGACCATTGCGGAAACGGCCAACTTTCTCCTGAGCGGCGAGGTTGAGATAACGAAGTTCAAGGATGAGGCGAGAGGAAGGCGATACGATGTGCGCGTCAGGCTCGACCCGGAGAACAGGGCAAGCCCCGACGATATCGGGCAGATCTATGTCAGGTCAAAGGACGGAAAGCTCGTAATGCTTTCCAATATCGTCACTCTGAAGGAAGGCGGCGGTGCGAGCATCATAAACAGGGTTGACAGGCAGAGGGCGGTGACTCTTTTCGCAAATCTTGAAAAGAAACCCCTGGGACAGGCCAAATCAGAGGTTGACGATATATCGTCCGGGGTTCTGACTTCCGGCTATTCGGGCAGTTACAAAGGGCAGGCCGACATGATGAAGGAATCCTTCCAGTATCTGCTCTTCGCCGCGATTCTTGGGATTGTCATGGCCTATATGGTTCTTGCCGCTCAGTTTGAGAGCTTTGCTCATCCCTTCACGGTACTTTTGTCCATGCCCTTCTCCCTGATCGGTGCTTTTGGGGCGCTCTTCCTTACCGGGAAAACTCTCAATATTTTCAGTATAATAGGCCTCATACTCCTCATGGGCCTCGTAAAGAAGAATGCCATCCTGCTTGTGGACTACACGAACATTCTCAGGGGGCGGGGGACTTCAAGGAAGGAGGCGCTCCTTGAGGCTGGACCCGTCAGGCTGCGTCCCATTCTTATGACCACCTTTGCCATGATCATGGGTATGATGCCCATCGCCATCGGCATCGGCGAGGGTGCGGAAACCCGCTCACCCATGGCGATCGCGACCATCGGCGGACTGATTACCTCATTGCTTCTCACGCTCATCGTTATCCCCGTGGCATATGACGTCCTGGACGAGATGAAGGAAAGACATTTCCCGAAAAAGGATGGTTGACAAATGAAGATGCTTTTCATCGTATACAACGATATTATCGATGAGGAATTGCTGACTACCCTGAAGAAGGCCCGTGTTCCGGGCTACACCAAGTGGAAGGATACCATCGGGGTGGGACCGGAAACGGAACCCAAACTGGCAACGCATACCTGGCCGGGCAAGAACAACGTCATAGCTGCTGTTGTGAATGACGAGGACCTGCCGAAGGTGTCGGAATATCTTCGGGACCTCAGGGAATCTCATCCAAAAGGCGGAATAAAGACTTTCATCCTCCAGGTGGAGGGTACCATCTAAAAAGGGTATTGCACCCTTTCCCGGTGCGGTGATCGTACTTATCTTATACTCCATGACTAATCCAAACAAAAGCAAGGACACTCAATGAGCATGTTTTTCATCACTTTTTTTGCACTTTACGCCGCTCTTCATGCATACGTCTTCATCAAGGCATCATACGCTTTTCGTTTCCGTCCCCTGACGGGGTGTATCCTGGTGCTCGTGTTCCTTTTTTGCCTCTTTATGCCTGTGATGGTCCGTTCCCTTGAACAGGGCGGACAGGAATCGGCCGCGCGTATGCTCGCTTACGCAGGGTATATCTGGATGAGCGCCATTTTCATCTTCTTCGTTATCTCCCTTGCGATAGACATCGGCCGGTTTTTGACGATCATCGCTTCGTCTGTGCTCAAGGTGAGTCTGCCCGGCATCTGGCGTTCCAATCTCGTTCTTTTCCTCGTACCCGTGGCGGCAACGATCTCTGTGGTGGCTTACGGATACCACGAGGCGCTGACCATCCGGACGGAAAGGGTGGGGATCGAAACATCAAAGCTGCCCGCAGGTATCGACAGACTGACGATAGTACAGATCTCCGATGTTCATCTCGGCCTTGTCAACAGGGAGAACAGGCTGGAGAGGGTGGTAGAGGCCATCAGGGCGGCCGAACCGGACATACTGGTATCCACGGGAGACCTCGTCGACGGCCAGATCAATAATCTGAGCGGCCTGTCAGACTTGCTGAGAGATATCAGGCCCCGGTACGGAAAGTATGCCATAATGGGCAATCACGAGTTCTACGCCGGTGTCGGAATCTCCGAAGATTTCGCCCGGAAGGCGGGATTTAAAATGCTGCGGCAAGAGGCCGTGACGCCGCATGGGATTGTCAATATCGCAGGCATCGATGACAACGGGCACAGGACCGGTGTGCGCGTTTCCGCCGCGGAGAAGCCCCTTCTTGAAGGCCTTCCCCGGAATCTTTTCACGGTTTTTCTGAAACATCGCCCTCTCGTTGAGAACTCCTCCATCGGGCTGTTTGACATCCAGTTATCGGGCCATACCCACGGAGGACAGGTTTTTCCCTTCAGGTACGTAATCCGCATCTCATTCCCCATGATAGCCGGCTTGTACCCCCTGGAAAAAGACTCGGTACTGTACGTAAGCAGGGGAACAGGAACCTGGGGCCCTCCCGTACGTTTTCTAACACCGCCGGAAGTGACCGTGATTGAGATAATAAGGAAGAAATAGGTCTAGAGGTAAGGGGTTAGAGGTTATGGGCAAGAAGAAATAAGGTAAGGAAAGCTCTTAGCCTTTTCCCATCGCCCATCGGCTGGCGTGTCTTTCTTCTTTACGGTT
>DNYO01000296.1:6392-6965 GCA_003506795.1 Deltaproteobacteria bacterium | reverse complement strand
AAGTTCGACCAGGGCTGGGACAAGGTACGGGAGGAGACTCTGGCACGGCAGAAGAAGCTGGGCATCGTCCCCGCTGACACACAGCTGACGAAACGCCACGCCGAATTGCCGGCCTGGGATTCCTTGAGCGCCGAGCAGAAGCAGCTCTTTGCCTACATGATGGAGGTATACGCGGGCTATCTCTCTCAAACGGACTACAACGTCGGCCGCGTCCTTGACGCTGTTGAGAAGCTCGGTCAGCTGGACAACACACTGGTCATCTACATTTGCGGCGACAACGGCGCAAGCCCTGAAGGAAATATCGGGGGTTCCTTCAACGAGATTGCCGCCATGAACGCGATCCCGGAAAACCTGAAACAGATGCTGGAGCGCAAGGACGACCTGGGCACATGGAAAACACATAATCACTACCCGACGGCCTGGGCGCATGCCATGAACGCCCCCTTCCAGTACGCAAAGCAATATGCCTCGCATTACGGCGGCACCGCCAACGGCATGGTCATTTCCTGGCCTCGGCGCATCAAGGACAAAGGCGGTATCCGGCCTCAATGGCACCACGTCATCGACATCGTG
>DNYO01000296.1:0-6378 GCA_003506795.1 Deltaproteobacteria bacterium | reverse complement strand
CCCAGTACTTCGAGATGTTCGGCATGCGCGGCATTTACCACGACGGCTGGGTCGCCTGCACGACCCCTGTAACACCGCTCGGCACCTCGGCAGATCCGAAGCAGGATGTTATAACCGGCTACAAATGGGAACTCTATAACGTGTCAAAAGATTTCAGCGAGGCGGTCAACGTTGCCGACAAATATCCCGACAGACTCTACGATCTCCAGTTGCTGTTCTATGCGGAGGCCGCAAAATACAATGTCCTGCCGCTGGACAATACCAGGATACCGCGGGTGGACGTGTCCATCCGTCCCAGCCTTACACGCGGACGCACGGAGTTCACCTACCCGGGGACAGTCACGCGCATTCCGGAAGGGGCCGCTCCCGACTTGAAGAACAAGTCGTTCCGTATCACCGCCGATGTCGTTCTCCAAAAAGACAACGAACAGGGGGTCATCGTCACTCATGGCGGAATCAGCGCGGGGTACGCGTTGATTTTCGATTCCGGCAAACCGGTATTTCGCTACAATTTCGCCAACATTGAGCACTACAGCATTGGCGCCACGGAAACCGTGAAGCCCGGCAAGCACACCATTGTCTTCGACTTCCTGCATGATGGCGGCGGCGTCGGCAAGGGCGGCAGCGGAACGCTGAGCGTGGACGGCAAGCAGGTTGCACGGGGGCGGATCGAGAAGACCGTTCCTTTCCGCTTGTCCCTGGACGAGACTTTCGACGTTGGCGAAGACACGGGCACGCCCGTTAATCTGTCTTATGACGTGCCTTTCAGGTTCACCGGCAAGGTTGAGAAGGTAACCGTGAAACTCGGTGCGTCCGGGCTCTCTGCTGCCGACCGGAAGAGGCTGCGGGCAGCGGAGGCAAAGGCAAAAACCGATTAAGAGACTAACCACTCTTCGTGGAGTATCCCCCGCCCCCTTATCGCGGGGTGGGGGATATGGTTCAGAGGCACCATGAGCACGCACAATGCAAAGACCGAAAGGTACCAGGACGGGCCCGCGACGGGCATCCACGTGGTGGCAAAGCCCGTTGGGCCATTGTGCAACCTTGACTGTGAGTACTGCTTTTACCTTGAAAAACGAGCGCTATTCGGGACAGGAGAGAAATACCGGATGCCTGATCAAGTCCTGTCCCGCTTCATCACGAGCTACATAAGATCGCAGCCGACCCCGATGGTCGAGTTCGTCTGGCAGGGCGGGGAGCCCACCCTCCTGGGGGTCGACTTTTTCAAGCGTACCATTGAGCTGCAGAAGCCTTTTTTCGGGGAAAAATCCATCACCAACTCTCTTCAGACCAATGGAACGCTCCTCACCGACGAGTGGTGCGCGTTCCTGAAGGAATACAATTTCATGGTGGGCATCAGCCTTGACGGCCCGAAAGAGATCCATGACCGCTATCGTCGCGATCCTGATGGAAACGGCACTTTCGACCGGGTAATGCGGGGATTGAGACTGCTGCAGAAGTACGGGGTCGACTACAACGTAATGGCCTGCGTTGCCCGGGAAACGGCGAAACATCCGCTCGATACTTACCGGTTTTTCAAAGATGAAGGTATCGAGTTCATCCAGTTCACACCGATTGTCGAGCGCATGCCGGATAAACAAAGCAGCCAGCCTGGCCTGCGCCTCGCCGGTCCAGCGGTCCTGGATCAGGAAGAACACCAAACGGAGGTTACCCCCTGGACGGTTATCCCCGGGGAGTACGGCGACTTTCTCATCGCCATTTACGAGGAATGGGTTCGCAATGATGTGGGCAAGGTCTTTGTCATGAACTTCGAATGGGCGCTCAATGCCTGGATCGGGAACCCTTCACCCGTCTGTGTCCACGCCAACCAGTGCGGCCGTTCGCTGGTCATAGAGCATAATGGTGAAGTGTATGCCTGCGATCACCTAGTCTATCCCGAATACAGGCTCGGGAACATCACGAAGAACACACTGCGCGAAATGACGGCCCGATCGTTCCAATCAGGGTTCGGAACTAGGAAAGAGACCGCCCTGCCTCGCTGGTGCAAGGAATGCGAGGTTCTCGCGGCATGCAGGGGCGCCTGTCCCAAGCATCGGTTCGCTACCACCTGCCATGACGAACCGGGACTCCACTATCTCTGTGAGGGGTACAGAAGGTTTTTTCTTCACATCAGGAAATATTGCCACGCCATGACGCAACTCCTGGAAAACGGACTTCCCGCCTCACGCATCATGGATGCCTTCAAGGGACCACTGGTGATCAAACGACAAGTTCATCAACAAAAATCAGGTAGCTACTTCGGGGGGCCATCACCTACCTGTACTACTAAAATCGATCCGCAATAATTGATACCCGAGGTGAGAATTTAATTAGTAGACCGATAAGCGGGATTGAGATGATTTGCGCTACAAGGCGTTATATTCGGTAGTGGAGGTAGGTCGCAATGCCCGCATCCAGTACACAACGCTCCGGTCCCGGATTCAGTCTAAAAGCAGGAACCTACTGGTGCCCGCATCTGCCCATACCGTTGAGCGCCCTTGACATTCAGTCTTTTATTCTTATTTCGTAATATATGAGAAAAACAACTCAAAGACCGGCAGAAAAAGATGATCCCACAAATCGTACTGCCGGCAATAAGGTTGTAGCGTAGCAGCCTTCAGTTCAGCAGATGAGGAGGTTTCGACAGATGATTAAAAGAATACTTCTCGGTGTTGGTGGCACACCATATACCAGTGTTGCTATTCAGTGTGCGGTATCGCTTGCAAAAAGGTTTGAGGCAGAAATAACCGGCGTGACCATGTTTGATGTCGAACGCCTGGCCAACGTCAGCACTACGCCGATACGATCAAAAGCGGCGGTCGAGCGAGTTAGTTTGACAAGAGAAGATGTCGAGAAAACAATCAGCGAGTTTACGTCCGCATGCGCTGCCGAAGGGATCAAATATCAGGTCAAACAGGAAGAAAAGGGGAAACCGTTCGATACGATAATCTCTCTTGCCCGTTACCACGACCTGGTGATCTTAGGCCTGCGGAGCATATTTGAATATGATATTTCTTTCGAGGAACCCAAAGATACACTGGCACGACTCGTATCGGCCGGCGTGAGACCGATTATTGCTGTATCAGATACATTTCGACCAATTCGGAAAGTTCTCATTGCATACAGCGGCTCCATGGAGTCGGCAAAAACTATGAAGCGATTCGTACAGTTGAGTTTGTGGACTGATGTAAAGCTAAAAATCGTGACGTTTCAAGGCTCGGAAGATAAAGCATTACAACTTTTGTATGACGCATCCGATTATTGCCGTGCACACGGATTCCAGGTTGTCCATGAATGGAACCATGGGTCTCCCAAAGACTTCCTTTTGCCGATTGCGTCATATTGGCAGGCGGATATGATCGTGCTGGGCAACAGTGCGCGCAATCTACTGATAAAACAGGTCCTCGGGGAAACATCTTTGTATGTCATCCGAAATTCCGACAGACCGTTGTTTTTATGCCAATGACCCGACTCATGGAAGAGGGGCGTTCGAAATAACGGGAGACATGGGCAATGCATTGGCATCAAAGGAATATCGAAGAGCTAATTAGAGAACTCGGGTCGTCTCTCCAGGGCATTTCTGCGGCAGATTGGCAAAAATTGTTTTTAGAGCACGGCCCCAATGAGCTGGTGGAGAGAAGGAAAAGAACCTTGCTCATGATGTTCCTCGACCAGTTCAAGGACTCCATGATTCTTGTGCTCATTGCCGCCGCAATCATATCCGGCGTCATTGGGGATGTCTCCGACACCATAGCTATCGTCGTGATCGTGGTGCTGAATGCTGTCATCGGTTTTGTTCAGGAATACCGGGCGGAAAAAGCGATGGCATTGCTCAAGAAAATGGCCGCGCAGCTCGCCTCGGTAATACGGGACGGAAGCCCCGTCAACATCCCGGCGTCGCAGCTTGTCCCCGGCGACATCGTTATTCTCGAAGCGGGGAAAATCGTTCCCGCCGACATGCGCTTGATCGAGACGGTCCAGCTGAAGATTGAAGAGGCGGCCCTGACCGGTGAATCTCTGCCCGTTGAAAAACACAGTGAGCCGCTGCCCGACGAGCACCTGTCCATTGGTGACCGGAAAAACATGGCTTATAAAGGCACAATCGTGAGCTATGGTCGCGGCAGAGGAATGATCACGGCAACGGGGATGGCGACGGAGCTTGGAAAGATTGCCACCATGCTGCAGGAGGAAGAGGAGGTAAAGACGCCCCTCCAGAAAAGGCTTGCGGCCTTCGGCAAGAAACTCGCTCTTGCCGTGCTTGCCATCTGTTTAATTGTTTTTGGCGTCGGCGTATTGAGAGGGGAGGAGCCGCTGCTCATGCTTTTGACGGCGATCTCGCTTGCCGTTGCCGCCGTTCCCGAGGCCTTGCCCGCAGTGATTACCATCGCCCTCGCCCTCGGAGCAAAGAAGCTCGTCAGTCAGAAAGCCCTGATACGGAAGCTTCCGGCCGTAGAAACACTCGGCTCAGTCACCTATATCTGTTCTGACAAGACCGGCACTCTGACCTTGAACAAAATGACTGTGGAAGAGGTCTATGTGAACGGGAGCGTGATGGCGGCTGATCAGGAATTGGAATCCGGGACAGGCACGGACCTGTTCACCGCTCTTGCCATTAGTAATGATGTGGCGGAGGATATATCGGACAAAGCGATCGGCGACCCGACAGAAGTTGCATTGTACGCAATAGCAAAAAGTAAGGGCTTCGACAAGAAAACGCTTGAGCAAAACCTCCCGAGGGTAGCTGAAATTCCTTTCGATTCCGACAGAAAATGCATGACTACTTTCCATCGTCGGCAGGATGGAAAATTCGTCTCCTTTACAAAAGGGGCAATCGATGTTCTGCTGGACAAGTCCACTGGTGTTTTGACCGACAGAGGGATGCAGGCTGTTAATGCGGATGAGATCCGGATGGTTAACGAGAAGATGTCCGCTGACGGACTCAGGGTTCTGGGTATCTCCATGAGGATCTGGGACGTACTGCCTGATGATGTGTCTCCGGAGCATGTTGAGACCGGGCTGTCCATCCTGGGGATTGTCGGCATGATGGACCCCCCTCGGGAAGAGGCCGGGGAGGCTGTACGCTTATGCAAAACAGCGGGGATCAAGCCGGTGATGATAACCGGCGATCATCCACTTACCGCAACGACAATCGCCAAAAGACTGGGGATCCTCGAGCATGGCTCCAGGGCAGTGATCACCGGCAGAGAACTCGATCAACTGTCAGGGGAGGAGTTTGTCGAGCGAGTCGAGCATATACGCGTGTACGCGAGGGCTGCGCCTGAACAGAAGTTGCGGATCGTCAAGGCGCTTCAGGAAAGGGGCCATTTTGTTGCCATGACCGGAGACGGAGTGAATGACGCCCCCGCACTCAAGAGGGCCGATATCGGTGTTGCCATGGGCATTACGGGAACTGACGTTTCGAAAGAAACATCCCATATGGTCCTCCTGGATGACAACTTTGCCACCATAGTGAAGGCGGTGGAGGGGGGCAGACGTATCTTCGACAACATCCGCAAGTTTATCAAATACACCATGACGAGCAACTCCGGCGAGATCTGGACGATATTTCTTGCGCCGTTTTTAGGGCTCCCCGTTCCCCTGCTGCCGATTCATATACTCTGGATCAATCTCGTAACCGACGGCCTTCCCGGACTTGCCCTGGCCGCTGAACCAGCGGAAAGGGGCATCATGGAAAGACCTCCGCGGCATCCCAAAAAGAGCATCTTTGCCAACGGTCTGGGTGTCCATATTATCTGGGTCGGATTGCTGCTGGGCGCCACGTCCCTGTTCACACAGGCGTGGTATCTCGAGACAGAGCCTGCTCGCTGGCAAACGATGGTATTCAGCGTTTTGTGCCTGGGTCAAATGGGGCACGTTCTTGCTATCCGGTCTGAATATGAATCAGTCTTCAGCCTGGGCCTGCTCTCAAATAAACCGCTGGCGGGCGCCTTTCTGCTAACGTTCGCTCTTCAGATGGCAACCATCTATGTGCCGCAATTGAACCCCATCTTCAAAACAACGCCATTGACGCTGAATGAGCTAATACTCACTCTCGTGCTATCATCCGTGGTTTTCTTTGCCGTGGAGGTCGAAAAACTCATAAAGCGGCAACGCGGCTTGCCCTTCTGATAAGCGGGACCCGAGCATCATGCCCGGGCGGTATGTAGAATAGATATTGATTTCCGACAGCATTTCGGCGATAATCCCCCAAACGTTAAATTTTTGCAGGACTTCACATGCCAGGCGCAGGCTTGCCTGATAATCATAGATATATCCATATATGATCAAGGAGGAAGCACAGAATGACCAAGGCAGAAATCATTGCAAAGATAGCAGACGAAATTAAGGTCTCCAAAGCCGCGGCGGCGAAGGCGTTTA
>DNYO01000044.1 GCA_003506795.1 Deltaproteobacteria bacterium | reverse complement strand
CTGTTCATACTCCTCATTCTCGAGGCGACGAGGAGGTCATCGGGCTGGATCATGCCCGTCTGCTGTCTCATCTTCATCGGTTATGCATATATCGGGCCTTCTCTCCCCGCTCCCTGGACTCACAGGGGCTACGATGTGGAGCGCATCATCGGACACATGTACATGACACTGGAAGGGATATTCGGTGTACCCATCGATGTCTCCTCCACCATCATCATCATGTTCTGCATTTTTGGCGCTTTCCTGGCCGTTTCGGGCGCCGGCAAGTTCTTCGTCGATTTCGCCTTCACGGCTATGGGTCATAAGCCGACGGCTGCAGGCCGTTCCGTCATCGCCACCTCGTATCTCCTTGCCATGGCCTCCGGCTCCGGCGTCGCCAACACTGTCGCGATCGGCTCGGTCGCCTACCCCATGCTTAAAAAGGCGGGATACGACAAGGATAACGCCGGCGGTTTTCTGGCCGCGGGCGGCATGGGAGCCATAACGACCCCGCCCGTAATGGGCGCCGCAGCCTTCCTCATAGCCGAGTTCCTGAGGATCAGTTATGTTGACGTTATTCTTCTTGCCATCATACCCGCGGCCCTCTATTACTGGGGACTTCTCATCATGGTCGAACTCGACGCCAAGAAGTTCGGCCTCAAAGCGGTGCAAATAGACAAGAAATACTCCCTTTATCAGCTCACCAAGCTATACGGTTTCCATTTCTTTTCCCTCATTGCGATAGTCTTCTTCCTCGTCAAGGGCTACACCCCGCAGGTAGCCGTCCTGGCCGCCATTATAGCCTGCGTGCTGGCAGCTTTCATCCGAAAGGAAACACGGTTCACGCTGAAGAAGATGATCGCCGCGCTTAAGGAAGGTTCCGTAACCGTATTGAACGTGGCAGCCATCTGTGCCTCTGCCGGCATCATAGTGGGCATCGTCAGCCTTACGGGCCTCGGGCTTAAACTTTCATCAATCATTATCGGATATGCGGGGGGCAACTTGCTGGTCACTGCGATCTTCGCGGCACTTCTTCTCTGGGTCATCGGACTTGCCGTCCCGATCACCGCGACGTACATCATTGCAGCGGTGATCGTCGCCCCGGCCTTCACACAACTTGGCGTCCCTGAGTACGCCGCCCACATGTTTATCTTCTATTATGCCCTTCTCTCAGAGGTGTCCCCGCCCACGGCGCTATCCCCATTCGCCGCAGCGGCCATAACCGGAGGAGACCCGTATAAGACAACCTTCATGGCATGGAAGTACGCTATTACCGCCTTCCTGCTCCCTTTTGTTTTCACCGTTCTCCCTGCAGGAAGGGCAATACTGCTTCACTTTGAGGGAATTGGAGTTGCGGCGGGTGTCTGGACGATCCTGGCATCATTCCTCGGCATCGGTATGCTTGCCTCCGGCTGTGCGGGCTGGCTCCTCAAGAGGTCGTCATGGCCTGAACGGGTCGTTATCATTATTGGAGCTCTCGCCTTCGTGTATCCTCACAGGGCCGGGGATGTCGCGGGTTTTGTCTGTCTCTTCCTTGTCATTCTCATGCAGAAAATGAGAAAGGATAAAGTAACTCAAACTCAGGCTGCTGTCTGATAACACCAGGCCTCTTCCCGGCTATCCTGCACAGGGAGAAGCCTCCACCAGGAAAACAAAAAAGGCCAGCTTTTCAGCTGGCCTTTTTCATATCACTATTTTCTTCTTCTACGCAGTTGTCTTTTCCATGGCGATGATGGCGGCGCCGAGCGAACCAACGATCTGCGGCTCAACATAAATCTTGAGCTGTGTGCCGAGCGCTGCTTCCAGGGCTTTTACCACACCAATGTTCTTGGCTACTCCACCCGCCATAATGACATCGTTCTGAATACCGCCGAGCCTGTTGATGAGCCCCATGGTCCTGTCGGCGATCGCCTTGTGGATACCATACAGGATATCATCAAGTTCCTCACCTTCACTCACGAGGGATATCACCTCGGACTCAGCAAATACGGTACAAATACTGCTGATCGTTAATTCCTTCTTGTGCCTCAGCGAAAGATCACCGATCCTGTCGAGTTCTACGTTGAGTGCCTTTGCCATGACCTCAATGAATCTTCCGGTCCCGGCGGCACATTTATCGTTCATTTCAAACTCAACAACGCGGCCTTTCTCATCTATTCTTATCACTTTCGTATCCTGACCGCCGATATCGATGATCGTTCTGGCCTGCGGAAAAAGGTGGTTGACGCCTTTTGCAAGACAGGTTATTTCCGTTACAGCCTGCTTGGCGAAAACAGCTCTTTTTCTGCCGCAGCCGGTAGCTACAATATAGGAAACATCTGAAGGGCTTTTACCTGGATAGGCCAGCACTTTTTCCAGTGCCATCTCAGCCGTCTTCTTGGAATCCGCACCTGTTTGAAGGATGGTATACCCCAATATCCCTTTATCCTTATCGAGAAGCAGAGCTTCAGTTGTAATCGAACCTATATCTATCCCGGCAACTAACATAAGCTTCTCCCCCTTTTTTGTCAGCTATTCCAGAGTTGCAATAACCGTATCTGCCTCAACTTCCTGACCGGCCTCAACAAGGATTTCCTTTATGGTTCCGGCCGCCGGCGATACGATCGGCATTTCCATCTTCATTGCTTCGAGGATTGCAACCTGATCGTCCTCTCCTACTTTGTCGCCAACTTTGACATCAACTTTTACGATCTTTCCAACCATCGGGCATGTAATTTCTGTAGCCATGTACTACCTCCTTCAAGATTGACTGATTCTATTATTTTCTGTATCCAAGTGCAAACTGAGCAATGATCATTTTCTGGACGTTTGATGTTCCCTCGACTATCTGATAGGACTTCGCGTCTCTGAGGTATCTCTCGACGGGGTACTCGGAGGAGAAACCGTAGGAGCCGAAAATCTTTACGGCTTCGGAAGCACAGAAGTTTGCTGACTCACCGGCGTAGTATTTTGCCATTGAGGTCTCGAGGGTGTTGTTCATGCCCTGGTCCTTCTGCCATGCTGCCCTGAGAACGAGAAGTTTTGATGCTTCGTGTTCAACGGACATCCGGCCGATCTGTTCCTGCACCATCTGGAACTGACCTATCGGCTGACCGAACTGTTCTCTTTCGTTTGCGTATTTGCAGGCTTCCTCGATACAGCTTTCAGCTACGCCGACTGCCCTGGCTGCTGAGCTCAACCTGGTGAAATTGAGCATCGTCATACAGATGTTGAAGCCCTGGCCGAGCTTGCCGACAAGCGCGCTTTTCGGAATCTTTGCTTCTTCGAAGAAGATCTCACCTGTCGGTGCGCAATGGAGACCGAGTTTCGTTGTGATGGCCCTCTGAACGACGCCGGGGGTGTTGAAATCGATGAAGAATGCGGACATGCCTTTGTGCTTCGCTGCCTTATCCGTCATTGCGTACACTACACCACAGCCGCAGTAAGGAACGCCCGAGATCCAGGTCTTGGATCCGTTGAGAATAAAACCGTCGTCGACTTCCGTGGCCGTCGTCTTCATGCTGGCTACGTCGGACCCTGAATTGGGCTCCGTAATGGCGAAGCATCCGCCGCTCGTACCGGCGATAAGACCCGGAAGGAACTGTTCCTTCAGTTCTTCGCTTGCGAACTTGAGGAGAACATTCTGCGGACCGTTCATCTGAAGGTTGAAGGGAAGTCCCCAGGACGGGCTGACCCGTGCCAGCTCGGTTGCCATGAGGGTGGCTGCCATGTTTCCATCTTCCAGGCCCAACCCGCCGAACTTCTCGGGGGCCAGACAGGCAAACATGCCCTGATCGCCCATCTTCTTTAACATCTCAGGACGATACTTGTGCTCTTTCTCGTCTTCTTCCATCGTCGGTTTGATATTTTTTACAGCAAAATCATAGGCCATTTTACGCATTGATTCGAGTTCATCGGAAATCTTGAAATCCATATTTTACTCTCCTTTCTTTGACGGTATTATGATGCAATATTGTGAAACAATTAGCAAACCTATCTTAGCAAAAGCACTTTTCGCCTGTCAAGCTAATTCTGATAAATATAATAAACGTTTACCAATGATTTACGGCGGTTAACGAGGGGTCACCCCGTTCTTCCCCGAGGCACCATTTTCACTCAAACCCCGGTGAGAATCCTTGCATAAGTCCTGCCGCTTTTATATAATTAATTCGCCTCTATGGCAAGAAGAAAAGAATGATCTTCGGAACAACAGGCCACGTTGAACGAGACTTCCATGTAACCGGATTCGCATGGTCGCCGTGTTACCTTCTGAATAGCGGCACACCTGTGCTCTTCGAGGCCGGCTTTTATTCCATGGGCCCGCTCTACGTCAGGGATATCAGGAAGGCCCTCGCCGGCCGCAACCCCGGGTTTCTCTTCCTCACCCATGTCCATTATGACCATTGCGGGGCAGCGGCTTATTTCAAAAGGATGTTCCCCGGCATCAGAATCTGCGCTTCGAAAAGGGCAAGCGAGATCCTGTCACGTCCGAACGCCATCGACCTGATGACTTCGTTGAGCAGCAACTTCACCCGTCTTGCAGAGAGCTCACCTGAAATCGACGGGAACGCCATCCTCCACTCGGTTTTTGAACCTTTCGACGTTGATGTCATCTTCGAGGAGGAGAAGATCTTTCCGGTAGACTCCTCCATTAATGTACGAGTGCTCTTTACCCCCGGCCACACGAGAGACATGCTCAGTTATTACATTCCGGAGCGCAAGATTCTTATTGCCACCGAATCGGCCGGCTGCCGCAGTCAGACGGGACAGATAGTCAGCGAGTTCCTGGTCGATTTCGATGCCTATATAACCTCTCTGAAGCGCCTTGCCGCCCTTGATTCCGACATTTTCTGCCAGGGTCACCATTTTGTGTACACGGGAAGTGACGTGAAGGATTTTTTCGACTCTTCCCTTGAAGCGGCGTTCACCTTCCGCCGACGTGTACTTGAACTCCTGGAGATGGAAAAAGACTCCGTGGAAAGAGTCGTCGAACGGATTAAACAAGAGGAATACGACACTAACCCGGGGCCGAAGCAACCTGAAAAAGCATACCTCCTGAATCTCAAGACCCGGGTTGCCCATCTCGCGGGCAAAACACAGCAACACCGAAACCGGTAAGATGGAAAAGCGGCATTATCGGCCCGGGATGTCAAGGTGGTCCATCCAGTGGTATTTGGCCGCATACCCCGCAATAATATTGGCTTTAGCGACGAAAACAGTTGACACGTTATGCATAATAATAGTTAGATATATGGGCATGTGAATTTTTTAATTTTTCCAAAAATCACTTTATAGGAGGGGCTGTATGGATATAAAAACAATCGGAGTTTTGGGTGCCGGCGTAATGGGTAACGGTATTGCTCAGGTGGCCTCGATGGCTGGCTACAACGTCATCCTGAGAGACATCGAGGACAGGTTTGTTGAAGGCGGGATCAAGAATATCGATAAGTTCCTCGCCAAGACCGTTGAAAAAGGCAAGATGTCCGCAGATGACAAGGCAGCCATTATGGGCAGGATCAAAGGCACAACCGACATGGGAGCCATGAAGGACGCCGACTTCGTCGTAGAAGTAGTTGTAGAGGTGATGAAAATCAAGAAAGAGGTCTTCGCTCAGCTCGACGAGATTACAAAACCCGATGTCATCCTCTCCTCGAATACGTCATCCATGTCTCTGACGGAGATGGCGACGGCAACGAAGAGGCCCGACAAGGTTGTGGGTATGCACTTCTTCAATCCCGTTCCGCTCATGAAGCTTGTGGAAGTCATCCGCGGCATCCAGACCAGCGATGCAACCGTCGCAGCCACGATTGATCTTACAAGAAAATTCGGAAAAGAGCCCGTCGAAGTCAAAGTTGACATCCCCGGATTCCTGGTCAACAGG
>DNYO01000171.1 GCA_003506795.1 Deltaproteobacteria bacterium | reverse complement strand
GGTAACGTTCTCCTTTGTCAATTTCGTAGCGTAAGAAGTGAGCCCAGCGGGTACAAACCGATGGTGATCCGGAACTCCAGCGGGTGCACTTTTTACCCGCCACACCCGTCACATCGACCTTCGTTGACAGAGATTGAATTTCATAATCCTTTTCCCTATCAAATTGTTCTCTTGTTGCACCGTAGGTATGCAGGATAGCCAGATTACCAACAAAGCTCTCCTTGATCGTGTACAGGAGATCCGTCTTTACTTGATTATAGAAGAGCTCTTTTTCCCCTCCATTCACAAAAATGTACCCTTCCACGGGCACCGCTTCAGGAATTTGCGGTTTCTCTTCACCTGCGGGAAGATTACCCCTCATATCTCTTATTTGGCGGAACTGGTTATTGATGATCTCGCGGCGGCGATCCATCTCTTTCTCCGGCGTTTCAGCCGGCTGGACGGACATAGTCTGCGTACCGGTGATCCCACCGGTTTTTCTGTTTGCCTCACCCATAAGTTCCATGGCTTCGCGATATGTCTCCATGAGATTGTTCAGGTTGGTCGTACCTTGCAGTTGCTGCTCAAGACGGTTCGCCCTTTGCTCGATATCCGTTGGAGACTGGGCGGATACGTCAAAACAAAATAAAGAAAGGGCTATCGCCCCGATTATGCCTATCCATATATTTTTTTGTTGTATGTTAGTTATCATTTATATCCCTCATAGAACCTGCCACGTGTTCGTTATATGATCCCAAATTCCGCAGCCATGTCGTCTTACATTGTCGATATTATGGAAGTAGAGTAATATCTTGACGAAGAATTTACAACAAAATTGCCGATTACGGTAATCTATGCGGCGTTTCAGGTAAAAGGAGTTCTGGAGCAGCAATGGGACGATGTCCGTGTCATGATCACGTGTTCATGGCAAGGAGAAAGGCACAAGGGAACGACCTTCCATGTGTATTTGCCCGTAGCAAAGACGGAAAAGCCCCAAGGGTCGACGCACCATTCCTTGTAAAATCCTTGAGCTTCCGTGCGCAGGTTCCAGGCGATTTCCCTTACGACTTGATGAATGCGAGCAAATCGGAGTTGACCTGGTCTTTACTCGTGTCGGCCAGAGCGTGCGCACCGCCCGGGTAGATCTTTAACGTCGAGTTCTTCACGAGCCTGGCTGACTGCAGCGCCGATGCGCCGATCGGTACGACCTGATCGTCGTCGCCATGAATGATCAGCGTCGGCACGTCGAACTTCTTCAGGTCCTCGGTGAAGTCTGTTTCCGAGAATGCCTTGATGCAATCATAGGCGTTCTTGTGCCCGGCCATCATTCCCTGCATCCACCACGAGTTGATTAGTCCCTGGGAGACGCTGGCGCCCGGCCGGTTGAAGCCGAAGAAAGGGCCGCTTGCCACATCAAGGAAAAACTGTGCCCGATCGGCCAGGAACGCTGCGCGAAAGCCGTCGAAGACCTCCATGGGCAACCCTCCCGGATTTGCCCCGGTTTTGAGCATGAGCGGCGGTACCGCACTCATCAGCACGGCCCTTGCGACGCGTCCGGTACCGTGGCGCCCTATGTAGCGTGCCACTTCTCCGCCGCCTGTGGAGTGGCCGACATGGACCGCGTCCTTCAGGTCGAGTGTCTCGACGAGGGTCGCGAGGTCGTCGGCGTATGTGTCCATGTCGTTGCCATTCCAGGGCTGGCTCGAACGTCCGTGACCGCGCCGGTCATGTGCGATGCAGCGATAGCCGTGGGAGGCAAGGAAGAACATCTGTGATTCCCAGGCATCCGAACAGAGCGGCCAGCCATGGCTGAAGACTACGGGTTGTCCCGCGCCCCAATCCTTGTAATAGATTTGCGTACCGTCTTTGGTTGTGATGATGCTCATGACATCTCCTTTTTCTCGTTGGTGTAAAGTTATTGTTTCACCTGTTATCGCCCTTTCTGACCCTGCATTGTTCCAGACAATCCGTGACTTGACGATAACATTTGTCCATGCAGGCCGCCGACTCTCTACTGTCTTCTTTGACCGTTTGATCGCACATCTTCACGCATTCCAGGAATGGTTTGTCACAATCACTGTCGCAATCAGCCAGGGCAACACCCGATGCCAGCATTAGCAGAACGAAGACCGCGACAAATACAGAGACTGTCTTTTTCATTTCGTTACCTCCGGGGTAGATGATTAAGCAAAGGTCCCAAATGCTATAAAGTCAATATAAACAGTTCCGTGTCTTTGTCCATTATGCGGATCTCGTCAATTGTTCAGGCGGCCGCTGTGTTCAACGTTTTCCCTCTCAAGTTGCAATTCAGGCTAAAGTGCATAAAATGAACATTATGGATAAAGAAAGAAATGAGACGATCTCATAAAGATGAAACGGCAAGGCATGCGCAGCAGATAAAGGAACAAAGGAGGCCATAAATGCCCGCATCGTATACGGCAATAATGATGGAATCAGAAGATGTCAGATGGCGCGCCAAAACCAATGAAAGCGTCTCCGACTCCGGGCCCGACGACCGCAGATTGATCATCGAGTTCGAAGGTGATCTTG
The DNA here is from genome assembly GCA_003506795.1 of Deltaproteobacteria bacterium. Lineage (GTDB taxonomy): Bacteria > Desulfobacterota > Syntrophorhabdia > Syntrophorhabdales > Syntrophorhabdaceae > Delta-02. The sequence goes on along the minus strand of DNYO01000171.1, from coordinate 1,437 downwards.
AAAAGATGCCATGGATAAAGGATCTTTCCTGTGGAAATGTTATGGTAGACCTGAATATGCTTGCTGCTTCCGTGCCCGATTTATTCGACAAAGCGTGGCTTAGAGGCCGGGGTCAGCGGGAAGCCTCTGTTTCCGTGATGGGACACCACTACATAATCGATATGCAGCTGGGAACCTCCGGGGAGCAGTGATGCCGGGAAGCGGGAAGAGATAACACCATGGAGCACCCCGGGCCGCCTGTATAAATAATCTCGTGCCGGCTCGTCTGAAATACTGCTTGAATTTACTCATCGTTGAGTTAATAATATTTCCGACAGTAATAGCAACAGAACTGAATACCGCCGCGTTATGGTTGAGGAGAAGACCATGAAGAAAGCCTTATGGATGGTGATTGTCTTTGGTTTGTTAATCGGGCTTGAAGCCAATATCTTTGCACAGGACGCCACGGACAAGAAACCGGAGGAAACGAAATCGAATCAGGTCAAGGAAAAGAACGCGTCGGCGGCAAGCGGTGCCTTTGATGAAACAGCAAAGCAGTATCTTGCAAAGCTAAGGAGCATCGATAAAGAACTCGTGGATGCTCACCGCGCACTTGCCAATTACAACAACCCTCAAAGAAACCAGAATCTGGGTCTTCCCATGGATGAGATTTTAACAAGCGATGGCGGGGCGCGTGAAAAGTTTGCAGAGAAACAAACGCTGAGGAACAATATAGCCAGGACAGAGGACAAAATAAAAAGTCTTCAGAAGGATGTTGAAAACCTGAAGCTGGACGCACTCAAGCACTATAATGGGAGAATGCCCAAAAATGTGTCAGATGCGTGGAAAAGCGAAGAAGACTTCACCGCGTATTTAATTTCCAAAACCAAATAGCAAGGCGAGCTGCATTCGCTTTGCCCGCCTTTTGTAACTGGTTGGCCGCCAGGACGCATGTCTCCACGATGTCTATGAGTGGATAGGATAGGCAAGATCACCGGGCTGCGAGTCTTCTGTTGATTCCCTTAATTCACCCTGAACCCGCTCATCAGCGTCTGCAGTTTGCCGGACAGACCGAGTAGTGTCGAGGCTGACGTTGCGGTCATCTCCGAGCTTGTGGACGTTTCGTTTGCTACTTCCGCTATGTTGACTATTTCGCGATTGATCTCCTCGGAGGTGGCCGACATTTCCTCTGTTGCCGAGGCTATCTGGGTCACCATGGTCTGCAATCCCTCCGCGCTGTTCACGATCTCGCCGAGGGACCCGCCAGTCTGCGACACGAGCTTCACTCCTGCGATGACCTTGTCGGTTGCTTCGGCCATGGCCTTCGTGGCATCGAGTACCTCTTCACGCATGCCCTGAATGGTCTTGCTGATTTCGAGCGTTGCGTCGGCGGTCTTTTCGGCAAGTTTTTTGACCTCTTCGGCCACGACTGCAAAACCCCTGCCTACCTCTCCGGCC
>DNYO01000176.1 GCA_003506795.1 Deltaproteobacteria bacterium | reverse complement strand
CTCGAAAGAGAGATCGCCATGGTCGCACGCAAGGTAGCCAGAAGGGTGGCCGAGGGCGACAAGAAAAAAGTGACCGTCACGCCAAGAAACCTGGGCGACTTCCTCGGGCCGGTCAAATACCTGCCGGACAGCCAGATCGAACAGGATTACGTTGGTGTGGCGAGCGGTCTCGCCTGGACCGAATTCGGCGGCGACGTTCTCTATGTTGAGGCTTCCTGCAGGAAAGGCAAGAAGGAACTGATGCTCACCGGGAACATGGGCGAAGTCATGAAAGAATCCGCCCAGGCTGCCCTGACCTATATCAAATCCAAGGCAGAGGTGCTCGGCATCGACGGGGGCATCTTCGACGACCTGGAAATGCACATTCACGTGCCCCAGGGCGCCATTCCCAAGGACGGTCCTTCCGCGGGCATTACGATGGCGGTTGCCATGATAAGCGCCATCACCGGCCGTCCGATAAACAGAAAGATCGCAATGACGGGAGAGATCACCCTGACCGGCAGAGTCCTGCCCATAGGCGGCCTTAAGGAGAAGACCCTTGCCGCCTTGCGCAACCGGATGGAAAAGGTCCTCATTCCCCACGAGAACGAACATGAGCTCGTTGAGATACCTCAATATGTCAAGAAGAAGATAACCTTCCTTTCCGCGAAGACGATGGACGATGTCGTTGAGGCGATTTTTGGTAAGAAGGTATGAAACATGAAGGAAGCTTCGTTCTATGAAAAAAAGGACGAAAAGACCCTGCATTGCTTTCTGTGCCGTCATAATTGCATCATAGCCGACGGGAAAAGGGGCATATGCGGCGTCCGCGAGAACCAGGGCGGCGTCCTCTACAGCCTTGTCTATAATCTCCCCTGCGCCTACCATGTGGATCCCATAGAGAAGAAACCCCTGTATCATTTTTACCCGGGGTCGCGCGCCTTTTCGGTTGCCACCGTGGGATGTAACTTCCGTTGCCGTCACTGCCAGAACCATGACATTTCCCAGGGACCCCGCGAGGGCGGCAGGGTCTTCGGCGAGAAGATGACGGCGGAACAAATCGTCGAACAGGCCAGGGAATCTCACTGTACGAGCATATCCTATACGTATACCGAACCGACCATTTTTTTCGAATATGCCTATGATATAGCCCGTATTGCCAGAGAAAACGGTATTGCGAACAATTTTGTGACCAACGGGTACATGGAAGAGGCGCCGCTTCGGGCCATCGCTCCCTATCTCGATGCCGCCAACATCGATCTCAAAGGCTTCAGCGAATCCTTTTACGGAAAGATCTGTGGAGCCAGGCTTTCGGGGGTTCTCGACACAATACGACTGCACAGGGAACTGGGTATCTGGATAGAATTGACGACCCTTATTATACCGGGCCACAACGACAGCGAAGAAGAACTGAGGGCCATAGCGAGGTTCATCGCGAAAGATCTGGGGGTGGAAACTCCCTGGCACGTCAGCGCCTTTTATCCGACCTACAAACTGCTCGACGCCGAACCCACGAGTCCGGAAACGCTCGCACGTGCAAGACAGATCGGCATCGATGAGGGGCTGTTCTATGTGTATGAAGGCAACATTCCCGGTTCGGGGGGAGAAAACACCTTCTGCCATAATTGCCACAGGGTTGTTATCGGACGCTATGGCTATGCGATTACCGAGTATAACCTGAAAGGCGGTGCGTGCAAATTCTGCGGTTCGGCTCTGGACGGTGTAGGTCTTTGAAATCACTGCTGAATGCAGGCCGTTTTTTCGGGATGGGGATGTCCTTCCCTTTGTTCACATGAAATACTTCTTGAAATAAAATCGGGAACTTAATTAAATATAGAATAATCTCAATCCAAATGGTGCGTCACGTGAGGGGGAGCCATGCGTTTCTTCGAGAACATCAGGATAGGCAAGCGTCTCAGCATCGGTTTCAGCATTCTTATCGCCATCATAGTGTTGATGGGTCTTCTGGGTTTCAAGATAATCTATGACGTGGACCGGAAAGCGGGCCATATTGTGGAAACCGCCTTTGAGAAGACGATCCTTGCCAACACGGTCATGGGGGCGATACATAATGCGAACAATTCAATGGGCATCATCGCCTTCACCACGGACGCAGCCGTTGTACAGACCGAAAAGGAGAACCTTTCCCGGATGCGGCAGACGTACGGCGAGGCCTTGAAAAAACTTGAGGCGCTCGAGCAAGACCCCAGGGGTAAGGAGCTTATCGCCCGGTACAAGACGGTAAACGGCAGTGCGCGGGATTCGAACAACCGGTTGATCGAACACGTGGTTAACAAGGAACATGCAAAGGCCATCGAAGTCTATCTCAACGAGACCAAACCGGCCGCCAGAACCCTGATCACCACCCTGCAGTCGCTTGTAGCGTACCAGGAAGGCAATGTGCGCAACCAGTTTGGCGCGATACGGGAATCCAATCAACGGTATACCATTATCCTCATCGTTTTCGGCATTGCCGCCATACTTCTTGGCGTTATACTCTCGATCTCGATAACACGAAGCATCGTTGTTCCCATACGGGGCAACACAAAGGCGGTCAGGGCAATGGCAAAGGGAAACCTGGCCATCGAGGTGCCGACGGACAGAAAGGACGAATTCGGGGACGAGATGAAGGCGGCAAAGGAGATGGTGGAGAAGTGGCGCGAGGTCATCGGCGGTCTCAAACTGGCCGCGGCGAGCATCTCCTCCGCCGGTCAGCAGCTCAGCGCCAGTGCGGAACAGATGTCGAAGGGCTCCGGGGAGCAGGCCAACAGATCATCGCAGGTAGCCGCCGCTTCCGTGGAAATGTCGCAGACCGTCGTGGACATTGCGCGCAACACGAACAGTATAGCGAGTTCGGCGGCAAATACCGCCAGGATTGCCAAAGAAGGCGAAGAGATCGTCAATCAGGCCACGAAGGAAGTGGAGGAGATCGCACGCACGGTGGACGGCTCCGCCGAGTCCATACGGACCCTGGGAGAGCGTTCGCATCAGATCGGAGAGATTGTCAATGTTATCGATGATATTGCGGATCAGACGAACCTCCTTGCCCTCAATGCNNTGAGGTGCGCAAGCTGGCGGAGCGGACCGCAAATTCCACGTCCGAGATCGGCGGCATGATAAACGCCATTCAGAAGGATGTGGAGCTGGCCGTGACCACAATGAGCGCCGTCGCCAGGAAGGTTGACACGGGCGTCGATCTCTCAGGCAAGGCGGGCCAGTCGCTTCGGATTATCGTGGCCAGCGTCGATGAGCTTCTGGGCATGGTCCAGCAGATCGCCTCGGCCACCGACGAAATGAGTGCCACGTCGGAAGAGATCAATCGGGACATTGAAGAAATAGCAGCGGTTTCCCGTGAGACATCGGCCAGTTCCGAACAGACGGCCCAGGCGTCCGGAGAGCTGGCAAAACTCTCCAACGATCTTGAAGGCATCGTAAATCAGTTCAGGGTGTGAAAAGGACGGAGGGACGGAGACATCGTCTCTTCTCTTCCAACGCATCGTTTTCACGCAGGAAGGAGGCCGATTCAGCTACTGCCGGTATTGTGAATTTTTTCCTATGTTTCGTTGACAATCGAAAAAGAAAATGTTTAATATATGAAGCCAATCCATACCGTTCAAAGGCCATTATGGTTATTTATTATTCATCTCAAAGGAGGTCATAGATGAGTATCAAAAAAGGGTTCAG
>DNYO01000283.1:1721-7641 GCA_003506795.1 Deltaproteobacteria bacterium | reverse complement strand
CCCAGGGGTACAGCGGCGCCGTCGACTACGGGATTATCCGGGACGTGAAGGAGGCATTGAGCATTCCTGTCATAGCCTCGGGAGACAACATTTCCCTCGAACGGGTCCGCACGATGTTCAATGAAACCGGCTGCGACGGAGTCGCCGTAGCGCGCGGGGCACTTGGCAATCCCTGGATATTCAGAGAGATCACCGGGTTTTTCAAAGATGGCACGGTACCGCCGAAACCTGATGTCGCCGAACGCATAGAGGTCATGAAACGCCATCTTGAGCTGTCAGTCGAGCACTGGGGCGAGAAGAGGGGTGTCGGCATTTTTCACAAGTTCTTCATATGGTACACGAAAGGCCTCACCGGATTGAGACCCCTTCGCGACAGGGCCTTCCGGACAGGAACGAAGGCGGGTCTCCTCCAGGTCGTCGACGAGCTCGCCGGAAGGCCGTGGAACTCAGCAAGACCGTCCGTGCGCAGCCGTCCGCGGCCTTTCGATTCCGCGTCTCTAAATTGTCTTGACTGACCTTCGACGGGTTGGTAGCATTGCCATATTTTCTGAAATCCGCATATCCGAGGGGAGGATGCACGATGATCTGTAATCTGCAGACGGGGAGAATGCCGCGCACGCGGGACATGCTGAGGGTCGCCGTTCTGATCATGGCGGTGTGTGTTTTTTCCGGATGCATACAGGACAACATGTCGATCAATGTAAAGGCAGATGGCAGCGGCACAATTGAAGAAACGGTCCTTGTCGGCAATGGTTTTCTGGAGATGATGCAGGGCATGAGCAAGAGCATGGGCGAAGAGGGCAAGGACAGCACCGGGGCCGGTGATGCAAAGAAGGACCAGACAAAGGATCAGACAATTGTAACGGAGATGATGGAGAAGGCAAAGAATAACGCGAAGGATTTCGGTGAAGGCGTGCGGTTCGTCTCGGCAAAGCCTGCAAAAACTCAGACGGCAAGCGGATATACCGCGGTCTACAGCTTCGATGACATCAACGGCGTCATGCTTGACCAGAACCCGGGGAAAAAGACCCCTTCGAAAGACAGGAACAAGGGTGACGACGGCAGGGCCGCGTCGGACAACGACACGATAAAGTTCGTTTTTACGAAAGGGTCGCCGGCGAAGCTTGCCGTCCATATGCCGCCCCCCAGGCCGGCAACCAGGGATGAGAAGGCGAAGGACAAACAGCCGGCGGCGGACGACCCCAATGCCATTGAGATGATAAAGACCATCTTCAAGGAAATGAGGATGAGTATTGTCCTCACCATGGAGGGCGATATCGTGAAAAGCAATGCCACGTACCGGTCCGGACGGACGGTAACTCTCATAGATATGGATTTTGGGAAGCTGATCAGCGATCCGGAACTTCTGAAAAAGATCAACAAGGAACAGCCGCAATCCGTGGAAGAGATGAAGAAGATGGTAAAAGGCATCGAAGGGCTCAAGATGGAGTTTACCAATCCCGTGATCATCGATTTCAAGTAAGGATGTGCTCGAAATACAAAAAAATGTGTGAGGCGAAACAGGGACTATGAAAGGGACTTTATGGCTTTTGGTGGCTTGTTTTCTTCTGACCGGGTGTGCAACGGTTTACACAAAGGCCGGCAAGACCGCCGAGGATTTTGAGAGGGACAGGAAAACCTGCGAGACCTCGGTCAGGAAAGAGCTTGCAGCCAAAGGGGTGACCGACACCTGAACGGCGGTCAACGAAGGGACAAGGCGTTGTCTCGAAAAGAAGGGCTGGAGGGCGACGAATTAATATGCATAGGGGCAAACGAGTTTGCCCTGCATGTTAACGGGTGCACGAGGCAGAAACACATACCGGCATACGGGTCTCGCTTAGCGCAAACGGGCGGACAGGATGGAGGCCGCCTGTCTGCGCGTCTCGTCAATCCTTGACTTTACTATCGTAAACCATTAATTTAATGATTGATTTTTTTTACAGGATTACAAGGACTGCATAAGGAGGGTTCGAAAGATATGGTCAGGGCAAAATTGTGGTTCCGGTGCGCAGCAATGCATGATCCTGTGACCCCCATGGTCGCCCAGCCTGCCCTCGTCGGATGGGAAGCCAAGAGACGCAGGGTGGACTTGACGATCGAGAGGTCTTTCAACGGCGAAGAACTGGTCAAACGCATGAAGGGGTGGGTGACGACGGACCCGAAAGAGGTCATAGAGATTGTCAGGAAATATGGGAAGCTGAAGGTTCTCGACGATAGGGAACTAGTCATCGAAGCCGACAGGGAAGAGGACATGCAGAACCTCAACGTGGAACTCGCAGAGGTTTTCAATGGAGAGGTTGACGTGGAGATAATAAAGAGATCGCGGTAGTACGTCCCGCAAAGGGGCTGCAATTTAACTCCCCCTTTTTTTGATGATGCCCGCGGATTGATAGAGACGATTAACGATATATGAAACATATCAGGAATTTCAGCATAATAGCCCATATAGACCATGGCAAGTCGACTCTTGCCGACCGTCTGATCCAGTATACGAAGCTCGTGGACGACCGGCAGTTTCGCGATCAGATACTGGACAACATGGACATCGAGAGGGAACGGGGCATAACTATAAAGAGCCAGACGGTGGACCTGCCATACGTCGATGAAAAAGGCAAGGAATATGAGCTGAACCTCATCGACACGCCGGGGCATGTGGACTTTTCGTACGAGGTGTCCCGGGCGCTTGCCTCCTGCGAAGGCGTGCTTTTGCTTGTCGACGCTTCACAGGGAGTCGAGGCCCAGACGCTGGGCAACCTCTATGCCGCCCTGGAGCACAACCTGGTCATTATCCCCGTCATCAACAAGATAGATCTTCCCGTGGCAGACGTGGAACGCGTCAAGACTGAAATCGACAACGAACTGGGGCTGGATCCGGATACTGCGATACTCTGTTCCGCCAAGGAGGGCAGGGGTATCGAGGACATTCTCCGGGCCGTTGTGGAGAAGATCCCTCCGCCATCGGGAGACCCGGAGAAACCCCTCACGGCACTTATCTTTGACGCCCATTACGATTCGTTCCGCGGAACCATCGTCAGCTGCCGTGTCTTCGACGGTACAGTCAGACCCGGAGATACCATACGGCTCATGTCCCAGGGCACGACGTACCGCGTCGAGGAGGTCGGGATCTTTCGGCTTGCGCGGGAACCTCAAAAGGAACTGACGGCCGGAATGGTCGGCTACATCATCGCGGGGATCAAGACAGTCAGCGACACCAGGATAGGGGATACGATCACCGTGGACTCAAGACCCGCGCCGCAGCCTCTCGGCGGCTTCAAGGACGTGAAGCCCGTTGTTTTTTCGTCCATTTACCCCATAGCGTCCGACGATTACCAGTCGCTCCTGGAGGCCCTTGAGAAATACAAGCTCAACGATGCATCCCTGGTTTACCAGAAGGATTCATCGGCGGCCCTGGGCCAGGGTTTCCGCTGCGGATACCTGGGGCTTTTGCATCTGGAGATCGTTCAGGAGCGCCTGGAACGGGAATTCGACCAATCCATCATCATGACCGCTCCCAGCGTGCAGTACCGTTTCTATCTCGATGACGGTAAGGTCCTCGATGTCGACAACCCCTTGTATTATCCGGATCCGGGCACGATCAAGTCATCTGAAGAGCCCTATATCAGGGCCAACATCCTCATACCGGAGCGATATGTCGGTGTGGTCATGAAGCTCTGCATGGAGCGCCGCGGCGTTAATTCACAAATGAGCTACCCGACACCCGGGCGCGTCGAGGTCGCATTCGACATGCCCCTTGCCGAGGTGATCTTCGATTTTTACGACAAGCTCAAAAGCATCACGCAGGGCTACGGTTCCTTCGATTATGAGATCACCGATTACCGGGAAAGCAATCTTGTGAAGCTCGATATCCTGGTTAACGGCGAGAAGGTCGACGCCCTTTCGATCCTCGTCCACCGAGACAATGCGCGCGAGCGCGCGGTCAGGGTCTGTGACAGGCTCAAGGACGAGATACCGAAACAGCAGTTCAAGATCGCCATACAGGGTGCGATCGGGGGAAAGATTATTGCCCGTTCGACCATCTCGGCATACCGCAAAGACGTGACGGCAAAGTGCTACGGCGGCGACATCACGCGCAAGAGAAAACTTCTGGAGAAGCAGAAGAAGGGCAAGAAGCGGATGCGTATCGTCGGAAACGTCGAGATCCCTCAGAGCGCTTTTCTCGCCGCTCTGAAAACAGACGATGAATAGGACGGCGCTTCCCGGGCTCTACGTCCACACGCCTTTCTGCAAAACGAAGTGCCCGTACTGTGATTTTTATTCCACAACGGAGACGGCACGCATCAGTAAATGGGTCGGTGCCGTCCTCACGGAAGCATCCCGCTACCGCGATGTGTTCCCGCTATTCGATTCCCTCTATATCGGCGGGGGAACCCCGTCTGTCATGAACCATGACGAGATCGAAGGACTCCTTGAAGGCCTCAGCGACATCTTTCACTTCGATGATACGACGGAACTGACCATGGAGCTCAACCCCGATGACGTGACGAAGGAAAAGCTTGTCTTCTACAGATCGCTCGGGGTCAATCGCATCAGCCTTGGTGTCCAATCCTTCAATGAGCAGGAGGTCCGGTTTCTCGGAAGGCGTCACACCGCCAGGCAGGCGCAAGCCGCAGTCAGCCTTGTCGCACAGGGGGGGTTTGCGGAGTTTGGCCTTGACCTCATGTACGGGCTGCCGCATCAGAGTACCAGGGCCTGGTTGCAGACGCTTCGAAAGGCCCTTTCCTTCGGACCGGCACACCTGTCGTGCTATCAGCTTACAATCGAAGGCGACACGCCTTTTTCCCGTCTGTCGCGGGGAGGGAACCTCCCGCTTCCCGATGAGGCCAGACAAGCGGCACTCTTTCTTGAGACGTCAAACTATCTTACCGGAGCTGGTTTTATCCATTACGAGATATCCAACTTTGCCCGGAGCGAAAAGACTCTGTCCCGCCACAACGTGAAATACTGGCAGCATACGCCTTATCTTGGCCTCGGGCCTGCCGCCCATTCCTTTGCGGGTACCACGAGATGGTGGAACGTGCGCAGTCTCGACGGCTATCTCAAGAACCTCGACGAAGGTACAGCACCTGTCGGGGGCTCGGAGGAGCTGTCCGCCGATCAGATGCATCTTGAACGCATGCTTTTTGGTTTCAGGACCAGATGGGGTTTTGAAGCCTCGGAGATATCCTCGGAGGTTTCACCTGCGACTCTTGAAGGTCTTTGTGATTCAGGTCTCATAGAACTTCATGATAAACGAATTTTCCCCACGGTTAAAGGCTACCTCTTCGCCGACAGGCTGCCATTAATGGTTTCCGCCTAGATTTTCCCTTCACGATTTTTTTATTGACAAAAACTGCGTAATACATTATTATAGGTCAGCTATGTTAAATAATTCACATATACAGACCACTAATCACGTGAAAACAGTGGCATTTACCGGTGGTCAGATATCATTGTGTGAAACAGTTGAGTTTTTTTCCGACGCAACGTGCTTTATTTCACATAGCATAACTTAACGCGAAATTCACCTCCACAAGCTTCTCATAATAACCCCCCTTCCCCCTGGCACCCAACCAGGGGGTTTTTCTTTACAACGGGAAGGTTTTGTTGTAATCTCTACACGCAAAATGGACGTTTCAAGCGCAGACATGTATACAGGCGGGCTTATCGGCATGATTCTATCTGCCGGGCCGATGGCCAAGGCAGTGATGGTGATCCTTTTCTTTTTCTCCATCGTCGCCTGGACTATCATTTTTATGAAATACCGTCAATACAGCAGGACGGAAGCTGAGGGCGATCGGTTTTTCCGGGCCGTGAAAGACGCGGATTCATTCAAGAAGCTCATATCGGTTTACCGGGACAGCCAGGACAACGCCTTTTACCGCCTCGTGCTTGCGGCATATAAGGAAGTGACCTCGAGGCA
>DNYO01000283.1:0-1631 GCA_003506795.1 Deltaproteobacteria bacterium | reverse complement strand
GCCACTGCAATACCCGCGGTTCTTGCCTACAACTACTTTTTGGGAAGACTCAAAAGGATCCTGTCGCGCATGGAAAACGCAACGATATATCTTATCAACATCCTGGACAAATGAAAACACGGGGCGATTCAAAGGGGCCATTGTCTGAGATCAACATTATTCCCCTCGTTGATGTCATGCTTGTCCTTCTTATCGTCTTCATGATCACCGCGCCGATGATGCAGCACGGTCTCGGTATCGACATCCCCAACGTGACGGCCAGGGCGCTGCCGGCGAAAGAAGAGCCGCAAATCCTTAACATCACGAAGGACCAGCGGCTTGTTCTCAATGAAAAGAAGATCGAGTACAAAGACCTTAAGGCTTCCGTTCAGTTTCTTTTTGCCAACAAAGACAAAAAGGAAATATTTCTCCGGGCTGACAAGGACGTGCCATACGGGTTCGTTGTAAGGTGCATGGGGACTATCAGGGAAGCCGGAGTAGATAAAGTCAACATAGTGACCAAGCCACTGGATAGAAATGAGTGAAGAAACCTGGTATAAAATGCTTGCTGTTTCGCTGGCCCTTCACATCATCGTGCTTGGCGCCTTTTCGATCCCCATAAAATGGGGTTCTTCCAGGAAGATCGATCTCTCTTCGGCGTATTCCGTCAATCTTGTCGGAAGTGCGGGAAACCTGGGAGGCGGATCCGGCGGGCCTAAGGTCGCGGTCCAATCGAAGCCCGAACCCAAACCGGATAAACCCGCTCCTGCCCTCAAGGAAAAGAAAGCTCCTCCTCCAAAGAAGCCTCAACCCATACAAAAAGAAGACGACGCCGTATCCATTTCGAAGAAGAAAGCGCCCCCGAAGAATAAGGCCACCAGGGAAGAAGTGGACCGTCTGGAAGAACGCATTAAGAACATCAGGAAAAAAACGGATTATATTGATGTGGCAAAAGCCGGTTCGGGAGGCTCGGGCAGGGGCACCGGTACTGGTGCCGGCATGGGATTGCCAGGTTCCGGCGGCGGTTCGGGCGCTCCTTTGGATCCCGCTATGCAGAAGTATCTTCTCGATATCTACGAAAAGATAAAGAATGCATGGAATGTGCCCGGCATGGCTCAAAAGAAAGACCTGGAAACAATCATAACGATCAAGCTAAGAAAAGACGGGCGCATTGTCGATGTGAACATCGAGAAACGCTCGGGAAACAGGGTATATGATGAATCAGTTCTTCGCGTCCTCAGGGCGGTGGAACCTCTGCCCCCGATCCCGTCGTCGCTCAATACCGATTCTCTCGAAATAGGCTTCCGCTTCCTGCCGGGAGGACTTTCGTGACGGCGCTGCATAGCATCATCATGGGCGCGGTGCAGGGCATTACGGAATTCCTTCCCATCAGCAGTTCGGCACACCTTATCCTCGTTCCCTGGTTTTTCAAGATCTCCGAAGGCAACGTCAACGCTCTGACCTATGATGTCATGCTTCATTTCGGGTCGCTTTTCGCGGTTCTTCTTCTCTATGGAAAGAGGTTCCTTCGTGTTGTTGTCGAAGGCCTTGTCGATTTCAGAAACGGCCACGGCGGGCAATCGATGCTTTTCAAGATGGTTGTGGCCACCATCCCGGCGGTTGTTGCTGGCCTGCTTGGCAAGGACATCATA
>DNYO01000188.1 GCA_003506795.1 Deltaproteobacteria bacterium | reverse complement strand
GTGAGGCATTTCAACCCCCTATCGCAGAGATCCGAAAAAGAGCTGACTCACTGCGAGATAACCTCAATCCTAAAGAAGGATAACGACAACTCTTCCACCATAATGGATTATCTCGATGATTCCGTTACCCTTGTTCATCCGGGCGCCTGGTACATAGACAATACGCTCGCTGCGGCAGACCCATCTACTAAATCGGGCTGGGCCCGTCTTCTCGGCGGGGCGCCCCAGATAGACCTCTCCGGTGTCGTGGGGCCTTCCGGCGAGCAAAAGACCATCAAGGCGGTTTCCAACGACGACCTGAGACAGCTCTTCCTCCAGCACAAGACGCAGATCTTTCACATCCTCCGTGAGAAACTGCAGAAGGAATGGTTACATTATCCCTACGTGTACCTTTTCGCCAATACACCGCACCAGGCAAAGAGACTCCAGGATATTTTCGAGAATTACGGGTTGGTGCTGCCCATCCTGCCGCATATCTCCTACCGGAAAAAACACAAGGAATGGGGCATCATCCAGGGTCCCATACGAAGGGGTTTCAGGACCGATGATGTCATCGTCCTCACAGAGGATGACATAGCGGGCCCGAAGAAAAGGGTCGTAAAGAAAAAGTGGGACAGCCGGGACGAATTCCTTGCATCCTTCAAGGACCTCAACACGGGCGAATGGGTCGTCCACGTCGATCACGGCATCGGTGTCTACAGGGGAATCGTCCCCCTTACAGTCAACAAGTTCACAAAGGACTTTCTCCTCATCGAATACCTGGGCGGAGACAAACTCTATGTTCCCGTCGATGACCTGCACCTCGTCCAGAAATTCATCGGCGGCGAAAAATTCAAGCCCAAGATCGACCGGCTGGGCTCGAAACTGTGGATAAATACCAAAAAAAGGGTGCGCAAACAGATAGAGGACATTGCCGGCGAACTCCTGGAGATCTATGCCGCGCGCCAGATGTCCGAAGGTCACAGTTATCCGCCCGAAGACGAGCTCTTCAGGGAAATGGAGTCCCGTTTCGAATATGAAGAGACGGAAGGTCAGGTCAATGCGATAAACGACGTCCTGGGAGACTTGAAGAGTACGAAGCCGATGGACAGACTGGTCTGCGGAGACGTGGGCTTCGGCAAGACCGAGNNGGTGGCAGTGCTGGTGCCGACCACCGTCCTTGCCCAGCAGCACTACAAGACATTCAGTGACCGCTTCTCCGACTATCCCATTGTCATGGGCATGCTGTCCCGTTTCAGGACAAAACAGCAGCAATCCGAGACCGTCGGACAACTCGGCAAGGGACAGGTAGACATCATCATCGGGACTCACAGGCTTCTTCAAAAGGACGTCTCTTTCCGCGATCTGGGGCTTGTCATCATTGACGAAGAGCACCGTTTCGGGGTCAAGCACAAGGAAAGGCTGAAGACAATCAGAAAGACCGTCGACGTCCTGACTCTGAGCGCCACCCCCATCCCGAGGACCCTTTACATGGCCACCTCGGGCATCAGGGACTTAAGCGTCATCGACACTCCCCCGCTGGACCGCCACGCCGTCCGGACCACGGTGGTGAAATTCAACGATGCCGTTATATCGAATGGGATAAGGAAGGAGATTGAACGATCGGGGCAGGTCTTCTTCGTCCACAATTTCGTTCACAACATAGGTATCGTTTACGACCATCTGAGGAGGATCGTGCCCGAGGCGCGCATTGCCGTCGCTCACGGGCAGATGAGCGGAAGCAGGCTGGAAAAGATAATGGTGGACTTCATAGAAAGACGCTACGACATCCTTCTATCCACAAATATCATCGAATCAGGCCTCGATATAACGAACGTAAATACGATATTCATCAACAACGCAAATCGAATGGGCCTGGCCGATCTCTACCAGCTCAGAGGAAGGGTCGGAAGAAGCACCCGGCAGGCCTACGCCTACCTCCTTGTCCCCGATCAGGAAAACTTGACCAGGGACGCCCGTCTGCGTCTTAAGATCCTGGAGGAACTCACCGACCTGGGCTCGGGGTTCCAGATCGCAAACTACGACCTTGAGATCCGGGGTGCCGGCAACCTCGTGGGTAAGGAGCAATCGGGCAATGTCAATCTCATCGGTTTCGAGCTCTACTGCGACATGCTCGAAGAAACGATGAACAGGCTCAGAAACAGGGATGGCGTTCCCGAGGAAGAGATCAGTACGGAGATAAATATCCCCATAAACGCGTTCATCCCCGACGCCTACATCCAGGACCCCACCCAGAAGCTCCTCATGTACAAGCGCCTCTCCCGTATCCGCCAGGAAGACGAATTGAGGGACATCGAGGCGGAGCTCAAGGACCGCTATGGCTCCCTGCCCTCCCCCCTCGTGAACCTGCTTGCGGTAATCTCCCTCAAATCTCTACTCTCCGGTCTGAAAGTGCGCAAGATCGAGCAAAGCAACAGGCAGGTGGTACTCCATATCACCGAGCGGACCCCTCTTAACATGAAACGGCTCCTCGGTCTCGCCACCGACAGCCACAGAAACATTAAACTTCTGCCCGACGGCCGTATCGTGGTCCGTTCGGATCTTCATGAAGGGGAACTTATGAATTTCATAAGAAATATATTGATGGACATTGTGGCCCTGTGATATAAGAGTTCGTTACGGACTAATTTGTCACCATCGCCGTTACCGGGTAACCCCCGGAATCGGGAGCGGTCGGTCAGACAGGTGATATATGGTGAAAAAACGAGAAGGGTTGGAGAGGTGGGGAATGAAGAATGCGGTAATCTGCCTGTGTTTGGCGTTATTATGTCTCTTTGCGTGCAGCAAAAAAGAGGATGGCAAAGTACTGGTCACCATAAATAACGACAAGATCACCATGACCGAGTTTAACAAAGAACTCGATAAGATACCCATGAACATGAAGATGATGGTTGCTTCCGAGAGCGGCAAGAAGACGTACCTCGACAGGTTGATCATAAAAAAGCTCCTTCTTTCGGAAGCGGCGAAGAGTAATATCGAGAAGGACAAGGAATTTGAGAACAGGCTGGCCGAGATCAAGGAACAGCTCATCATAGAATCGCTTCTTAAGAAGAAATTGACCTCGGGAGCCAACATTTCCGACGAAGACCTGCAGAAGTACTACGAGGCCAACAAGGAGAAATTCCGGAAAGACCGTGAGATTAACACGCGCCACATCCTCCTGAAATCGGAGGAAGAGGCGAAACAGGTTAGAGACAAGCTTCAGGCCGGTGAGGATTTCTCCGACCTCGCAAAGAAGTATTCCATCGACCCCAATGCCAAGGTGACGGGCGGCGAGGTAGGTTTTCATCCGAAGGGAACGCTCCTGCCGGAGTACGAGGCGGCGGCATTCAAGCTCGCAAAGGTGGGCCAGACAAGCGGCATTGTAAAGACACAGTTCGGCTACCACATAATAAGGCTTGAGGGAATCAAACCCCCTCAATATGTCCCGTTTGCAGAGGTAAAGGACTTCATAAAGCAACAGCTTGTCCAGGAAAAACAGAAAGACGTACTCGACAAGTACATCGAGGAATTGAAAAAGAGCGCAAAGATCACCATCAACGAAGAACTGCTGAAAGACCAGACACCTGCGGCCGCTCCCCAGCCTGAATCGAAAGATGCAAAGCCTGAGGCCAAAGACATAAAGCCCGAGGCCAAAGATAGCCCGGCGGGACCCAAGGCCGACACGACCCCGCCTAAAAAGGAAACGGTACCACAGAGCAAATGAAACATTTATCAAAACTCATCATTGTTGCAGCCTTTATCATGTTGACCGGTTTTGCGGCCAACGCCGAGGTCATTGACCGGGTCATCGCCATCATCAACGACGACATTATCACCCTGAAGGACTTCGAAGCCTACATCAAGGTCGAAAAACGCACAAAGTTCACATCCATTGATGAATATTTCAGGAACCAGCAGATGAAGGAAAAGCTGGAGATGTATGTTGAAGGAATACTCATCAAACAACAGGCCAAGAAACTAGGAATCGCTGCAACCGATCAGGAAGTCAACAACTTCATCGAGGGTATCAAGAAGCAAAACCTCATCACTGACGCGGAACTCAGGGAACAGCTGAGAAAAGACAACGTCACCTATGCGCAGTTTACCGAGGGGATCAGGCTGAATATCCTCCGGACGAGGCTCCTCATGCGGGTTGTCTCCACCGAAATTAACATAACCGAAAACAGTCTGAAGAGCTATTACGACAGTCATCAGGACGTTTTTCGAGATCAGGAATTCCATCTTCAGCAGATATTCATCTCCGGCCAGCACCAGGACATCAAGGAGCGCGCCGAAAAGGCATATAAGGACTTGACCGCGGGGAAGCCCTTCGGTGACGTGGCCCGCGGCATATCCGATGACCCCTCTGCCAAACAGGGAGGCGATATCGGTTTCGTCAAGAGAAGTGACCTTCTTCCCACCTTGAGGGATTCTCTCAACAACCTCGCGCCGGGCTCGTTCACACCGGTCATCCCGACGCCATATGGCCTGCACATATTGAAGCTCATCGAGGTCAAAAAGGTCGAAGTCCTGCCATACGAGGCGGTTAAGAATGCCATCAACGAGCGGATGGTCATGGAAGAGTCAAACAAGCGTTACCGGACTTACATGGATAAACTCAAAAAGACATCCTACATCGAGGTAAAGATCTAGGGCGTTTTTTTCAAGAAAGCAGTCATTCATGAACCGCATCGCAATCACCATGGGCGACCCTGCCGGTATAGGCGCCGAGATCGTACTGAAATCGCTTTCCATCCTTACCGCGAAGAGCATACCCGTTGTCGTCGGCGACATCAAGGTCTTCGATCAGCTGTGTTCCCGCCTGCCGTCTCTTCCGCGGTTTTCGTTCAAACATCCCGGGAACGGTTCATTAGGGGACGTGGAATTCTCCGATATCGGCTGTATTGACACCGTCGAGGCCGGCCTGTCGGATGGCCGGTGCGGTGAGGCCTCGTACAGATACATCATGGAAGCGTTGAAGTTCGTCTTTACCGGCGAAGCATCGGCGCTTGTCACCTGCCCCATAAGCAAGGCTTCCCTGAGTATGGCGGGGATTCCTTTTCCCGGTCACACGGAACTGCTCGCCCATGCCGGAGGCGTCGACAGCTACGTGATGATGCTTGCGAATCCGAAGATCAGGGTGAGTCTGGCTACAATCCACATCCCCCTGGCGACCGTACCCGCCGAGATAACCGAAGAAAAAATCTTCCGCTGCATCCGTATCACCACGAGGTCGCTTCAGGAACGTTTTTCCATCAAGAACCCTTCCATCAAGGTCTGCGGGCTTAATCCTCACGCCGGCGAAAAAGGCGTCATCGGGCACGAAGAAGACGGCATCATAAGGGCCATATCCCGGGCGCAGTCCATGGGAATGGATGCGACGGGCCCCTACCCGGCCGATTCCGTTTTTCATCACATCGATTGCGACGCATACATCGCCATGTATCACGACCAGGGACTGATACCCGTAAAGACCATCGATTTCGAAAGGACCGTCAACATTACTTTGGGACTCCCCTTCGTCCGGACCTCGCCCGGCCACGGCACGGGCTTCGATATAGCCGGCAAAGGCACTGCAAATCCCACAAGTCTCATCGAAGCGTACA
>DNYO01000033.1 GCA_003506795.1 Deltaproteobacteria bacterium | reverse complement strand
ATAGATGCCGCCGTGGAGTTTTCCTGGGGTGCCACGGAAGTGAAGGCCCCGCTTCTGGCAGACGCCATCGTCGAGGTAACGGAGACGGGGGCGTCTCTTGTGGCCAACAATCTCCGGATAGTGGAAACGATCCTCGAATCGGAGACGGTGCTCATCGCGAACAGGAACGCCTGGAAGGACCCCTGGAAGAAAAGGAAGATGGAGAACCTTATGATCCTCCTAAAGGGCGCCCTTCGGGCCGAAGAGAAGGTGGGGCTCAAAATGAACATCCCCAGGAACAA
Source organism: Deltaproteobacteria bacterium (assembly GCA_003506795.1). Lineage (GTDB taxonomy): Bacteria > Desulfobacterota > Syntrophorhabdia > Syntrophorhabdales > Syntrophorhabdaceae > Delta-02. The sequence continues at coordinate 9,035 of DNYO01000033.1, read as the reverse complement.
GCTCGCCAGGGTGACGGAGATCCTGCCTTCACTCCACACGCCGACAGTATCCAACCTTTCCGACGATAAATGGGTGGCCATCGAGGTCATCATCGACAAAAAGGTCGTCCGGGACATCATCCCCGATCTGAAAAGGGCCGGGGCGCAGGGGATCGTGGAATATCCCCTGAACAAGGTCATCATGTAAATGGGGGAGACCATGGCGCGATCGGCACATGTCGAAAGGAACACGAAAGAAACATCCATCTCGATATCCTGGGATCTTGACGGCACCGGAGAGTACCGGATTGCCACGGGAATACCCTTTTTCGACCACATGCTCGACCTCTTTGCAAAGCACGGCCTTTTCGATCTCGATGTCAGCGCGAAGGGGGATATCGACGTAGACAACCACCACACCGTCGAGGACGTGGGCATAGCGATGGGCAAGGCCTTGCGCGATGCCCTGGGCACGACGGAAGGCATAAAACGTTACGGCAGCGCCCTCGTTCCCATGGATGAGGCGATCTGCATGACAGCCGTCGACGTTTCGGGACGCTCCGCCTTTGTCTTTAAAGGAAAACTTCAGGGCAGGACGGGCGGATTCGACGTCGACGTCGTGAAGGAATTTCTTCAGGCCTTTTCCAACGAGGCGAAGCTTACCCTTCACGTCAACATCCTTTACGGAAGCAACCTCCATCACAGGGTGGAGGCCGTCTTCAAGTCTTTCGGGAGGGCGCTCAAGGCCGCCGTGGAAAAGGACGACCGCATAAAGGGCGTGCTCAGCACGAAGGGTGTGCTCTAAAATGATCGTCGTCGTCGATTACGGAATGGGCAACCTGAAAAGCGTCCTCAATGCCTTTTCAAAACTTGGCGCGGACATTACCGTCTCCGGCGACCCCCGTCGTGTCGAAGAAGCCCGCGCGATAGTTCTGCCCGGCGTGGGTGCCTTTGGCAAGTGCATGGAGAACCTCGAGACGAGGGGCCTCGCCGCCGTCATACGCGACCACATCGCCAGGGGCAAACGCTACCTTGGTATATGTCTTGGAATGCAGATCCTTTTCGAATCGAGCGAAGAGACGCCGGGAGTCGGGGGTCTCGGCATCATCAAGGGCGCGGTACCCCGCTTTACCGGGTCCGTGAAGGTTCCCCACATGGGCTGGAACAGCATCACCATCCTGAAGGAGAGCCCAATCTTCACGGGGATACAGTCGGGCGATTTCTTTTATTTCGTTCACTCCTATTACTGCGCGCCCGTCAACGGGGATGTCATTGCCACGACCACGGACTACGACCGCCCCTTTGCCTCTTCGGTCGAATCGGGCACCCTCTTTGCATGCCAGTTCCACCCCGAAAAAAGTCAGAGGGTAGGACTGAAGCTGCTCAAGAATTTCCTGGAACTCACGCGGGCTGAATAAACTCACGAGAAAGAAATAGGTCCAATTGGTCATATTGGACCTATTTCTTTCTCGTTTCCTGCCTTGTAAAAGCCAAAAAAAAGGGCTCCGTTGAGAGCCCCTTTTTATTTCTCTATGGTACGAGCATCTAGTTTTTCTTGAGGAAATCGACGGCAAACTTGACTGCCTCGTCACCGGGGAGTCCTTTGCCCTTGAGAGTCTTGATCTGGTCGTCGAGAAGCGGACGAACAGCTTTAGCCCATTTTGCATCCTCTTCCTTGCTCAGGGCGATTACCTTGTTGCCCCTGGCTTTGGAGTATGCATAACCTTCTTTGTCGATCTCGTCCCAGACCTTACCCTGTTTTGCTACCCATTCCTTGCTGACATCTTCGAAGACCTTCTGGACGTCGGGAGGCAGGGCGGCCCATTTGGCCTTGTTCATAACGACAAACATCGCCGTCGTGTAGGCGGAACCGAAGTTCTGGGTGGTGGACTTAACAACTTCGCCCCATTTCCAACCCTGGAGAGATTCGACGGGAGCCATTGCGCCGTCGGCCACGCCGGTGCGGAGCGCATCATAGGTTTCAGGCATCGTCGTTCCGACAGGTGCCGCGCCGAGAGCCTGAACGACCTTCGCTGCAAGACCGGTCGCACGGATCTTCATGCCTTTGATGTCTTCGAGCTTGTTGACGGGTTTCTTGGAATGGAGGATGCCGGGGCCGTGTGCGTGAAGCCAGAGCACCTTGACATCGGCCAGTTCCTTCGGCTGGAACTTCGCATAGAAAGCCATGGTGAGATTCGTCGCCGCAACACCGCTCTTGTAACCCAGAGGGAGATCAAGGGTTTCCATCATGGGGAATTTGCCGCGCGTATAGGCGAAGCAGCTCTCGCCGATGTCCGCGATGCCCTTTACGACGTTGTCATAGGTCTGTGCCGCGGGGGTGAGGGTACCACCCGGGAAGTAGGTTATCTTGACCTTACCGCCGGAACGCTTCTCGACTTCCTTGCACCACTGCTGTGCGACAACGCTGTTCTTGTGCGGCGCCGGGAAGAAGTTGGAATAATTCAGCGTGATGACCTTCTGCGCGGATGCCATTACGGGAAAAAAGGCGAGACAGGTTGCAGCAAAGAAAACGAGAAGCAAACACTTTACCCCGAAAAACCGTTTCATAAACCCCTCCTGAAATATTATTTTCCTCTTTTATAGTAAACGGGGTTCGGTTTGTCAACACAATTGCATAGAATACCCCGTGCACGGAAGAGAAAGTTCAGTCCAGTGAACAACAGCTATCTCGGAAAGCCTAGCAATATTATGCGATATAGACTTATGTTTATTATGGTAAAAAATAAACTTGACTTTTGGACAAATATCCGCGATAATTTTGCCGTATAATGCCTTTCAGGGTATTGTTATCTTTATCTCTTGAGGTGCCACCTATGGCCAAGCACAAAATACTATGTCCTATTTCGAGAACAGCCTGCATTGAATGCGCTATCTATCGGGGCCGTCATTACTATCTGTGTTATTCACAGAATTACAAAGGAACCTCCTTCGATCCCGATCGCATAGAGGAACTCAAGGCGGCCGAAACAAAAAAAAGCAACGACGCGACGTTCGGCATGCCGGAAAAAATAGAGGTCGGCTCTCAATGTATAAACAACTTTGAGGAATACGTCATCGAGAAGGAATTCGCCGCTCTGAAGCACCATTGAACTGGACGATCAAGTTAATGTCGAAGAAAAGAATCAATAGAAAGGAGAAAGGATTATGATCAACGATTTTCATTACCTGAAACCTGCAAGCCTGAAAGAAGCGCTTGCCATGTACGCGCAGTATGACGATTGCAAGGTTATCTGCGGCGGCCAGTCCTTGTTGATCGTTATGAGGCAGGGCATGGTCGCTCCCGAATACCTCCTTGACATCAAGCACGTGAAAGAACTGAGCTACATCAAGTTCGATGACAAGGATGGTCTGAGGATAGGCGCCACGACGACTCACCGCGAAATAGAGAAGTCGGATGTCATCGCAAAAAAATACCCCGTTCTCGTTGCCATGGAAGAGAAGCTCGCCTCCATCCAAACCCGGAATTGGGGCACCATAGGCGGCAACCTTGCCCACGCCGATCCTGCCGGCGACCCGGGCCCCGTGCTCATCGCCCTTAATGCCGAGATCAAGTTCGGCAGCTCGAGCGGCGAGAAGACGGTGCCCCTCGACGAGTTTTTTGTCGACTATTTCGAGACGAAAATGGAACACGGCGACCTCGTTCTCGAGGTGCACGTACCGGCGCCGGAGCCTAAATTCGGCTGCGCCTATCAGAAATTCAACCTCCTCGACAGCGACATGGGTATCGTAGCGGCTGCCGCGTCGGTGACGCTTAATGCCGACGGCACATGTAAAGACGCCCGCGTCGTTCTCGGCAATGCCGGGCCCGTACCCCTTCGCGTGACGAAAGCCGAAGACCTCTTGAAGGGCAAAAAGCTGGACGACGCCCTGTTCGCCGAGGCCGGCCAGATTGCTTCCGAGGAAGCACAGCCGGTTGCCGACATCCACGCGTCGGAAGAACATAGAAGGCACGTCCTGGGCGTTCTTACAAAGAGAATGCTGAAGAAGGCCTTTGAACAGGCTCAGAAGGCTTAAGGAGGAGAGAGATGGAAAAACAGGTACTGAGGTTTAAAGTTAACGGTGACGAATACGAAGTTTTCATACATCCTAAAACATTGCTTGCGGAAGTGATCCGGGACCACCTCGGATTCACCGGCACCAAGAGGGGCTGCGAAACGGTCTCCTGCGGCGCTTGCACAGTGAATATCAATGGCTTCTCCGTGAAGTCCTGCTCTGTTCTTGCCATTCAGTGCCAGGACATGGAGGTAACGACGGTTGAAGGCCTCGAAAAGAACGGCAAATTGAGCCCGATTCAGAGGGCCTTTCTTGACAACGGCTCGTACCAGTGCGGTTTCTGCACCCCCGGTATGCTGATGTCAGCAACGGCCTTCATCAGCGAGGCAAAAAACCCGACGAAAGAACAGATGAAAGAGAGCATCGAGGGCAACGTCTGCCGGTGCACCGGATACAACAGCATCGTAAGGGCCATTGAAGCTGTTACGCAAGGCAAATACAAGGAGGAGTGATATGAGTCACGCAAAATATTCTGTCATCAATACACATGTTCACAATATAGATGGCGTTGCGAAGGTAACGGGCCGGGCCACTTACACCTTTGACGTGAAGCTCCCCGGCATGCTCTACGGAAAGATCCTCCGCAGCCCCCATCCGCATGCGAAGATCATAAATATTGACACGACGAGGGCGATGGAGCTCCCGGGCGTAAAGATCGTCGTTACCGGCAAGGATACGCTGGGTATCAAGCAGGGCATCTGGCGGCGGTACGAAGAGCTCTGCGACGAGCAGGTCCTCCCGTTGGAGAAGGTTCGCTACATCGGCGAGCCTGTCGCGGCAGTCGCCGCGGTGACGGAAGAGATCGCCGAGGCGGCTCTCGACCTTATCGACGTGGAATGGGAAGTTCTCCCCGCCGTCTACGAACCACTGGAAGCCATCAAGAAAGAGGCCCCCACGATCCACGAAGGCGTGGAGAGAAACGTCAACGTCACCCGGCACATTGAGTGGGGCGATGTGGACGAGGCATTCGAAGACGCCGACTACATCAGGGAAGACTGGTTCAAGTGCTCCGGCCAGGCACATATGTGCATGGAGACCCGGGCCGCCGTTTCGAGCTTCACGCCGGAAGGCAAGCTCACGGTATGGGCATCAACTCAGTCCGCTTACTACACACAGGGCCTCCTCGCGGGTGTACTGGGGCTTCGCGAAGGCGACGTCCGCGTTCTCGCCCCCTACGTCGGCGGCGGTTTCGGCGGCAAATTCGAGCTCGATGCGGCCATGTTCTGCAGCGCCGTAATGTCCATGAAGCTTTTCAAACCCGTCAAGGTCGTCTTCAGCCGTGAGGAAGACTTCATCGCCTCCAAGAGACGGACCCCGATGTTCTACTATGTCAGGACAGGCATCAAAAAAGACGGCACCTTCTGTGCCCGCGAATCTCGCATGTTCTCCAACGGCGGCGCTTACACGGGCATGGGCGCAACGGCCCTTTACCTGTCCGGTTTCTTCCACTCCTTCCCATATAAATGGAGAGGCTATCGCTATGACGGATACAGGGTCTACACGAACACCCTGCCCTCGACATCGATGCGCGGTTTCGGCGCCCCTCAGGCCATGTTCTGCTCCGAGCAGCAGATTGACTGGATATGCGCCGATCTCGGCCTCGATCCTTTTGAAGTAAGAAGAAAGAACGGCCACACCGAGGGCTACGAAGTTCCCGGACAGGCATTCATCGCAAGTTGCGGTCTCGAACAGTGCATCAACGAGATCGAGAAATGGGTCAAATCAAAAGGCAAACTTCCCGCCAACAGGGGTATCGGCATCTCCTCCTGCGGTTTTATGTCGGGCGGCATCTTCAACTGGTTCGACTCACCCTATTCATTCTCCTCCGCCGTTGTGACGATCAATGTGGACGGCACCGTGGAACTCCACGTGGGTTGCCAGGACATCGGACAGGGTTCCAACACCACCATGGCGATCATCGCGGCTGAAACGCTGGGAGTAAAAGTGGAAGACATCAGGGTCCACTCCGGCGATACCGCCCACTGCCCGGCCGACCTTGGTGCATGGGGTTCCAGGCAGACACTGATGGCGGGCAATGCGGTAAAGATGGCATGCGAAGACGCCAAGAAACAGCTCCTTGAGTTTGCATATGCCGAAATGGGCATCAACATCGTCTATGACCTCGATATCAAGGACAGGTGGGTACACATCGTCGCCCGTCCGGAAAGGGGCCTGCCCTATGGCGATCTCGTCAAGAAGGCACTGCGCGCGAAAGACGGCCAGCGCATCATGGGCCGCGGCTACTATACACCTCACAGAAAAGGCATGATATCCCCCGCATACAGCTATATGATGCAGGCGGTTGACGCCGAGGTCGATCCCGAAACAGGAAAGATCAAGATCCACGAAGTCATGACGGCACACGACTGCGGCCAGCCGATCAACCAGCTCGGCCTCGTCGGCCAACTCGAAGGCGCGGCATCCATGGCCCTCGGTTATGCATACCTTGAGGACATGCCCTTCGAAGACGGCAAGATGATGAACCCCAACCTCGTTGACTACAAGGTCATCAAGGCGCCGGAAATGCCTGAGGCAGGCATCATCGAGATCGATACCTATGAACCCGAAGGCCCCTACGGTGCGAAGGAAGCAGGCGAAGGCCTGACCAACCCGACGGCCGCGGCACTCGGCAACGCGATATACAACGCCATGGGTATTCAGATGAAAGAGCTCCCCATCACCCCCGAGAGAGTCCTTAAGGCCTTGAGGGAGAAGAAGGAAGCCCAGAAATAATTTTTAGAAGATAACCAAGGAGGTTTACCGTGAGCTTTAAATGTCCAGCATGTAAGAAAGAATGGCCAAACAGCAAGCAGGTGGCGCGGCATATGTTCGGTACCGGCGATAAGGCACACAGGGCATGGATCGAATCACAGGGTCACTCATACATAGAGCTCCTTCTGGCGCAGACCACCGAAGCGGGCAACAAGAGCTACGAGATCCTGTCGGACCTTATAGAGAAGGCACAGGACAAGCTGTAGGAATACGAAGCCCCAAAAAGGGCTTTCATACTTAACAGAAGGAGGAAATCCATGATCATAGAGGGCGGTTTTACCCTAAAAGCACCAATCGACAAGCTTTTCGATTTCATGCTGAAGCCGGATACGATCCTTACGTGCCTTCCCGGCGCAGAGTCGGTGACGACGATCAGCGATACATCATACGAGTGCATCGTGAAGCAGAAAGTAGGCCCCATAAAGGCAAGGTTGAAGTTCATCAACAACCTGACCGTTGTAAATAAGCCGACACACATGGAGATCGAAGGTGAAGGCGAAGATATGACGAAGCTTGGTCACTTCAAACAGAAAACCGTCGTTGACCTGGTAGACAAGGGCAATGGTGAGACGGAAGTCAAGTACAAGACTGACGTTAACATCGTGGGCAAGCTCGCCATGTTCGGCGACAGGATCATGAGGGCGAAGGCCAAGGATACGGAAAAGGAATTCACGAAGAATCTTCAGGAAAAACTCAAGAGCATCACCTAAGAAATAATAGTTGTACAAGAAAAAGGGTCCACGCTTCTGCGAGGGCCCTTTTTCGTTTGTGGGTTATGGATCACTGCTGTCCAAAATAATCTATTTCCCGGACTGCTTTCTTTGTAAAGCAATGATTCAGGATGGGTAGATCCCACATTTCAGAACCAGCCGCCTTAGCTCGCAGCTCATAAGACCGGCGCAGGCCGGAAACCTTCCGTAGTGTCTTGCTTCCATAGTCCGGCCCGTCTCTGCCAAAGCCACCTCGGCGGAGTTTCCGTGTACATCGAGTCCTGCGATCGCGATAGAACCTTTCATGACTTGCCTCCATATTTGTAGCTCTGCATTCAGGTTCTTGCCAAGAGTATAACTCACGTTTATAAGGGGCAGGTTCCCCTTCTTATCCTTCAGCCAGACCTCTCATGCAACAGGAAGCATACGTATACAGAGCGCCAATACGGTGTTTAGAGAGGACAGTTGGGTGTCCCTTCGTATGGTGATTCCTTATCCATAATCTCTCCTGGTCTCCGGCCTGCGCCGGAATGACTACTGCAGTGGTGGGCGGAGGGACAGAGGGAAAGTCAATTACGAAGGTGGCATACGGGGGCGCGTGATAGTCTGCCACTCTGAGGAAGAGGTTAACTTTTGTGATAAGAAGGCAGAGCAGGTCGAACCGCGTGAGGATCCGGTCGAAGAGGGACAGGTTGTCCTCGAGAGATCGAAACCTCTGCGACTGAAGAAAAAAACCCCGCTTCACGAGAAGCGGGGTTTTTGTATGGTCGGAAATGTTTTTCCCTATCCAGGCATCAGCCAGCCGGGAAGCCAGGTAGAAAGGGCGGGGAAGATGAAGACCAGGATGCCGCCGATGACTATACTGATGAGGAAGGGGTAGACGCCGGCATAAACGACACCGAAAGGCGTCTTGGTGATCTGTTTGACGACGAATACGCATATGGCCATCGGCGGGAGGACAACGCCCATCATGACGGTAATGCCGATGAGGATGCCGAACCACATGGGATTGTACCCCAGCTTGAGAATGGCGGGGTAAAAGATTGGTGTTGCGAGGATCATGAACGCCAGGTCGTCGATGAATGATCCGCCGATAAGGTAAATAAGGGCGATGAAGACCACGATGACCCAGGACGGCATGTTGAGGCCGACGATCCAGTCGGCGGCGATCATGGGTATGGTCGTGACGGCGATGAAATGACCGAGCACGGTAGAACCGGCAATGAGCATCAAGACCATTGTGGCCGTTCTGACCGATTCGGCAACGGACTTGATATACCCTTTAATGTTAAGGTCCCGCATGGCGAATGTCATGACGAGGACCAGAAAGGTACCCACACTGCCTGCCTCGGTGGGGGTGAAGACGCCGCCGAGGATGCCGCCGATGACGAGACAAAAGATGAACATGACCATGAGAACCTGGGGAATGGTCTTGAAGCGCTCGCTCCAGGTCGCCTTGGGGCTTTTTGGCCCGATCGTGGGGTTCATCCTGCACCAGCC
>DNYO01000280.1 GCA_003506795.1 Deltaproteobacteria bacterium | reverse complement strand
GGTCCAAACTTGTAAGGAGGAAACGATGGAACTGACAGAAATTTTTGGGTCCAATGTCTTTAACGATAAGGTAATGAAACAACGCTTGCCGAAAGAGGTATACAAGGCCCTCAAAAAAACGATTGAGCAGGGCACGCCGCTGAGGCCCGATGTCGCCGATGTCGTCGCCAACGCGATGAAAGACTGGGCCATAGAAAAAGGTGCCACACACTATACACACTGGTTTCAGCCCCTGACGGGGATCACCGCTGAGAAACATGATTCCTTCATCTCTCCCGCCCCCGATGGAAGCGTGATCATGGAGTTTTCAGGCAAACAGCTCGTCCAGGGCGAACCTGACGCGTCATCCTTCCCGAGCGGGGGTTTGAGGGCAACCTTCGAGGCACGGGGCTACACGGCCTGGGACTGCACATCACCCGCCTTTCTGAAAGAGGACGAAAGCGGCAACGTCACCCTTACGATCCCGACAGCCTTCTACTCCTATCGCGGTGAGGCGCTTGACAAGAAAACGCCTCTTCTGCGTTCCATGAGGGCCCTTTCCAAACAGGCCTTGAGGGTTCTCGCGGCCCTCGGCAATACCACCGCCACGCGAGTTACCTCCACTGTTGGCCCCGAGCAGGAATACTTCCTCGTCGACAAGAAATTCTACACGGAACGCCTCGACCTCCTTCTGGCAGGCCGCACGATCTTCGGAGCACCCGCACCCAAGGGTCAGGAGCTCGAAGATCAGTATTTCGGCGCCATAAAGGATCGTGTCTCCGATTATATGCATGCCCTCGATTTGGAACTCTGGAAGATGGGTATCACTTCCAAGACAAAACACAATGAGGTCGCGCCGGCACAATTCGAGATGGCCCCTATCTTTGACACCACCAACATCGCCACCGACCACAACCAGCTGGTCATGGAGACCATGCAGAAGGTGGCCGTCCGCAACAACCTCGTCTGTCTCCTCCACGAAAAACCCTATGCGGGGATCAACGGATCGGGGAAGCACAACAACTGGTCGCTTTCGACCGATGACGGCGTAAACCTCCTGGAGCCGGGCAGCACACCCAGCGAGAACGTCCAGTTCCTTCTTTTCCTGAGCGCTATGGTCAAGGCTGTTGACACCCATGCGGATATCTTGCGGGCAACCTGCGCAACTGCCGGAAACGACCACCGTCTTGGAGCCAATGAAGCCCCGCCCGCCATCGTCTCCATCTTCATGGGTGAAGAGTTGACAGAGATACTCGAAAAGATCGCGAAAGGCGAAAAGACATCGTCGAGGGGAGAGCAATTCGTCAGCGTGGGCGTCGATACGCTTCCGATGATACCCAGAGACAACACGGACCGCAACAGGACCTCGCCCTTTGCTTTCACGGGCAACAAGTTCGAGTTCAGGATGGTTGGTTCGGCACAGTCGATCGCCGGGTCGAATGTAACATTGAATACCATAGCGGCGGAAGCACTCGACGAGATGGCCACGCGGCTGGAAAAGACAAAGGACAAGACCGCGGAAGCCGCCGCGATTATACGGGATATCTGGAAGAAACACAACCGGGTGATCTTCAACGGCAACAACTACTCTGAAGAGTGGCTGAAAGAAGCCGAGAACAGAGGTCTTCCCAATATCGGGAACGCCGTCGACGCACTGAAGGCATTTGTAACCGAGAAGTCCTTCAAGCTCTTTGAAAAGTACGACGTTCTTTCCCGCAAGGAACTTCACTCCCGCTACGATATCTACGTTGAAACCTATGCGAAACAGATCAACATCGAGGCCCTCGTCGCCATCGACATGGTCAGGAAGCAATTCCTTCCCGCCGGGCTGGAATATGCCACCTTCCTTGCCGATTCCATTGACGATCTCAAATCCGTCAAGGGTCCCGCCGCAATTCCCGAGGATATACTGAAAAAGCTCGGCGTCATTCTCACGTCCGCCTACAAGAACGTCGGCAAGCTCGAGGCAGCGGTCGAGAAGGCCCAGGCCATATCGGGGACGGTAAAGCAGGCTGAGAGCTATCGTGACAAGGTCTTCACGACAATGCAGGCCCTGCGCGTCGATATCGACAGCATGGAGAAGCTGGTTCCCGCGGATACGTGGCCCGTTCCGTCCTACACGGACCTCCTCTTCAAGCTGTAAAGCACCGCGAAAATAACTGAAAGGCCGGTCATGAGACCGGCCTTTTTTTGTCAAAAAAAATACCTAGGGAGGTGAAGCGTGCAGGATGATTCTTGCATCGACAACATAGAGTTCGCTGCCGCTGCCCTTGAGAGGATTCAGATCGATCTCACCGATGACGGGGAAATCATGGACCAGGCGACCCAGCCTTTCGACATATTCGCAGACTCGTTCCGTTGAGATTCCCCTTTGACCCCGGACCCCCTCGAGGATGGGATAGCTCCGTATGGCCTTCACCATCAGGAGACTCTCTTCGCTCGACACAGGAGCAAGGCAGAAGCTGACATCTTTCAACACCTCGGTGTATATACCGCCAAGCCCGAACATTACGAGGTGACCGAGCCCATCGGTCCGGCTTGCCCCCAGAATGACCTCCGTCCCTTCCACCATCCGCTGGACCAGAACACCCCGGGCACCCTCAATGCCCATGAGGTCATGCCACGCCGCCTCGGCGCCGCCGGCATCCTTTATCATAAGCCTTACCCCACCGAGATCGCTCTTGTGAAGAGGCCCGAGGACCTTCATTGCCAGCGGATAGCCCATGGTCTTGCAGGTCTTTTTCATTTCCGTGAGGGACAGGGCCTCGGCCTGCGGCGGAAAAACAAACCCGGCGTGTTTGAGGACCTGTGTCACGGCCTGCGCCGTTAAAGGACCCGCTTGTCCCTTCAATGCACTCTGTATACCCGCCCGATCGTAGTTCACGAGTTCACCGGATGCCTCAAAAACTGCCGGGCGGCGCAGCACTTTGCCGAGCGCGCTTCCAAGATTCACCTCGTCGGGAAAATAGAAATGCCCGTCGGAGATGAATTCCCCGATCGGCCCTGTGCACGTCGTAACGGAACTCAGCGCGGGGATAACAGGAATGGGGCAATTCTTCATCGCCCGGGCAACCGCATGATAGATCTGCCTGTTGGGAAACATTCCCGGGTTGCCTACCTGTATGGCGATGACATCTATCGAGCCCGATTCTTCCTGGCCGAGCACCTGAAATATCTCCCGGATCTGGGATGCCGTCCTCGATGGGAGACAGTCGATGGGATTGGCAACGGAACTTTCCGGCGGCAGTATACCTCTGAGCCTTTCCCGAGTCTTCTCGCCAAGGACGGGCAGTACAAGACCCTGTCTTTCCAGTTCGTCGGTGAGCATGACACCGGGGCCCCCGGCATCGGTGACGACGCAGGCCCGGTTTCCCTTAAGCCGCCCGCCTGTTCCCAAAAGGGCACAGGCCACATCGATCATCTCCATCTTGCTCTTCACCCGTATGATACCCGCCTTGTCGAAGAGGGCCTGAACGGCAGTATCGTCGGTTGCCATGGCGCCGGTATGGCTCGCCGCCGCCCTTGCGCCGGATACGGAAACGCCTGACTTTATGCCCACGATGGCACACCCTTTTTTAGTGAGGCTCCGCGCATGCTTCAACAAGAGTCCCGGCTTTTTCAGCGACTCAAGGTAGAGCATCAGGATGGGAGACCCTTCAGCGCCATAGTTTTCATCATAGAGGGCGATCAGGTCCTCAACACCGATCTGTATGGAGTTCCCGACATTTACAACGTTGCAGAAGGACAACCCCCGCAGGACGGCCTGCTCCATCACGAGGTCCACCGTCGCACCTGAGCCGCTGATGAAATCAATAGACCGCGGCTTCAGTTCGGGAATGATGCCCGCGAATTTTCCGCTGTATTGGGGTGTCATGAACCCGGAGCAGTTCGGTCCGATTATCGTCATCCCAAAACTATCGGCAATGGCAAGAAGGCGCCCTTCCTCCCGCCTTCCTTTTTCGTCTTTCTCGCCGAAACCGGCGGAAAGGATGACAACGGCCTTTGTCCCCCTGCGGCCGAGCCCCTCCAGCGCCTCGGCGACAAATGCAGCCGGGATCGCAATAATGCCAAGCTCGGGCACATCCGGCAGGTCCGGCACGGAGGGAAACGTGGGAAGATCTTTGACCTGCCCTCCGGGGTTCACCACCCAGAGGGTCCCGCTGTAATCATGATCGAGAATATTGGCAAGCACCTTCCCGCCGGGTTTGCTCAAGCTTTCGCTGCCCCCGATGATGACAATGCTTTGAGGCTTGAAGAGCGCATCATATACGCGTGATGGACGATCGTCTTTCATATCGCACTTCCTTTCACCGATCCGGACTGTTTTACGGTAGCTTCTTCATTGCCGCCGTGAATGGCAAGGCCGCTTCCGGCGGATGATCTTTCAGATGATCATAGCATATAAGGAAAATGCATTCACCAGTATGCCCCGTCAAAGAGTACATCCATCCATCACATGATTCCATTAAAGGCTTAGCAAGGTTAAGCACTTTACATTGTGCAACAGGCGGAAGAACAGTATAATAAATCGTCGAGGGTATCTGTCTCGCTTGCCTTCATTATGTTTGAAGAGTCAGGCATCCTCAGAAAGAAACGCCACATGATCGAAGTATTCATCATCGGGGAACAGCAACAAACCAGCCCCACGGTTCAAAGACAAAGGGAGATACTGACAAGGCCGGGGGAGAATGAAGGCCTCCGGTCTTTCACAGGCTTCCCTTTGAGCTAAACCTCCCCACCTTCGGCATGACGAGCCGATAGAAATCACTGTAGGCCAGCTTGATAAGCTCGGTGTGCGACCCCGCGTTGAAGGCGATCGTCTCGTCCTCTGCGAGGCCTTCCGCTACGAATACTTCCATCCCGTAAAGGTTGCCG
>DNYO01000343.1 GCA_003506795.1 Deltaproteobacteria bacterium | reverse complement strand
AAGCGATCGGGACGCGTCCCGTCTCCTTGTCTGTGACAGGGCACGGGGGACCACCGAGCACCGCCGTTTTTCCGATGTTGCAGACCTCCTGAGGGAAGGTGATGTCCTTGTCGTCAATGACAGCAAGGTTTTCCCGGCGCGGCTGACGGCACATAAAAAGACCGGCGGGCGGCTCGATATCCTTCTTGTCAGGCCCATCGGCGGCGGTACCTGGGAATGCCTGGCAAAGGGGGTAAACAAGACCGGGGACGCCGTTAGCGTCACTGTGGGGGATCACGCCGCCGTACTCGCCCGCAGCAACGGCTCCTGGACGATATCCTTCAATTCCTCCGGGGAAGGGGACGAAGTCATAAGATGCCTGGGGCGGATGCCCTTGCCGCCGTATATCAAGCGCAACGGCGAGGACGGCGTTGCTGATTTTGACCGCTATCAGACCGTGTATGCCGAGAAGGCGGGCTCCATCGCCGCGCCTACAGCGGGTTTCCATTTTTCCCGTGGCCTGTTTGAAAAGATACGGGCGCAGGGTGTCGATATCGTCACCGTCACCCTCCATATCGGGATCGGGACCTTTTCGTTGATCCGTGCGGGGCAACTGGAAGCACATCGGATGCACGCGGAGCGTTATGAACTGGACGAGGCGTCCAAAGTGCTTATCAGGACGGCCCGGCAGGAAGGGCGCAGGGTAGTTGCCTGCGGGACGAGTTCGGTGAGGACGCTCGAGACGGTATTCGGAAATAACGGCAATTGTGCGCTTCACGGTGAAACTGACCTTTTTATCTACCCCGGCTACCGTTTCAAGGCGGTTGACGCGCTCATCACCAATTTTCACCTTCCGCGCTCGACCCCTCTCATGCTTGTCGCCGCTTTCATGGGCGCCGAAAGGCTGAGAAAGGCCTATGCACAGGCGATAGGAGAAGGATACAGGTTTTACAGTTACGGGGACGCGATGTTTATATCATGAAGACGATAGAGATACACTGTAAAGATGGTGCGGCACGCACGGGAAGACTTCTGACGGATCACGGCAGCATCGAGACGCCCGTTTTCATGCCCGTAGGGACACAGGGCACCGTAAAGGCAATGACCCACAGGCAGCTCGAGGAACTGGGCGTCGGGATGATCCTTTCCAATGCCTATCACCTGTACCTGCGCCCCGGCGACGAACTCATCAGGAAGCTGGGCGGCCTGCACAGGTTTTCCGGCTGGGACGGGGCCATTCTCACGGACAGCGGGGGCTATCAGATCTTCAGCCTGGGTGTCCTGAGGGAGATCAAGGAAGACGGCGTGCTCTTTCAGTCGCATATCGACGGTTCGCGCCATTTCCTGACGCCGGAAAAGATGATCCGGGTCCAGGAGAACATCGGCGCCGACATCGCCATGTGTCTCGATGAGTGTGTCTCCTATCCTTCCACGTTCGAGTATACCAGCGACTCCGTGGAGCTGACGACAAGGTGGGCCAGGCGATGCCTCAATGCCCGTTCGGGGGGTCCGCAGAAGCTTTTCGGGATTATCCAGGGAGGCTTTTATCCCGATCTCAGGCTGCGTTCGGCCGAGGACATCCTTGCCCTCGACTTTGACGGTTTTGCCATCGGGGGCCTCAGTGTTGGCGAACCGAAGAACCTCATGTGGGAGATGGTGGACACCGTTATCGGCCTTATGCCCGCCGACAAGCCCCGGTACATGATGGGCATCGGCCTGCCGGAGGATCTTCTGGAAGGCGTCAAGAGGGGCATCGACATGTTCGATTGCATCATCCCCACGCGTTTCGCGCGAAACGGCGGCCTCTTCACCTGGGACGGCAGGATAAATATCAAGAACGCGCGGTTTACCGACGACGAAGGCCCCATCGAGGAGGGCTGCCCCTGCTATACCTGCAGGACCTTTTCGAGGGCCTACCTCAGGCACCTTGTCGTTTCCCATGAATTGACGAGTTTTTACCTGAATACGATCCACAATGTGTATTTTTATATGGAGTTTATGAGAAAAATCCGTCACGCTGTCAGCACCGGCACATTTGGCCGTTTTTATCACGATTTCAAGAAACGTTACGAAGGAGGTGAATCAGATGACAGGTATAGCGTATGCAATGGGTAGTAATCCCGCCGGCGGTGCCGGACAGGGAGGCAGTTCCTACATGTCGCTTGTCTTTATCGCGGCGGTTTTTGCCATCTTCTACTTTATCCTTATTCGTCCTCAGCAGAAGAGGGCAAAGCAGCATAAGGAGTTCATGGAGAACCTGAAGAAGGGAGATAAAGTTATCACATCCGGTGGTTTGTATGGTACAATAACGGGACTTTCCGACGACAGTGTCACCATCGAAATTGCCGAGAAGGTGCGCGTCAAAATTGATAAAGGGACTGTGGTTCAGTATCAAAAGACACCATAGAAAGGAGATGTAAACGTGGGAAGATATGAGAATATTGTTGTGCTCAGCCCCGACCTCGCCAAGGAAGAAGAAGACGATCTCATGAAGAGGATCCAGGGAAACCTGGAGAAGGCGGGCGCAGCAACTATCAAACTGGATGATTGGGCAGTGAGAAAACTTGCCTACCCGATAAAAAAGAAAGATAAGGGCCACTACTTCTTCTTTCTGCTTGATATGGATGAGGGCAGCGTGGCGACGATGGCCAAGTTTTACAGGACCCTCGATCCTGTGCTCAGGCATATGTTCGTCGTTGTCGACGACAAGAACGAAGGACCGAAGAAGCCGCCCGACCCGGTTGTCTTTGACGAACTGGAAGGCGAGTTTTAGTGAACAGGGTTTTCATGACGGGAAAGGTCGAGGCCAAGCCTCAGATTGTTTATACCCCCAGGGGGGATAAATTCATGCTTTTCCCGTTGCGTGTAGGCGAAGGCGATTTCCTGATAGATGTCGAATGCCAGGGAGACCCTTCGGTGCCGTATCCCGATGCGGCCCCAGGTCGCAGTGTTATGGTTTCCGGAATGCTCATAAGGAAAAAGCTGCGCTCGCGGGAGATAGTAAAATTGAAAGCACATAAAATTTTCTGGATGGAGGAATAGATGCCAAGACCAATGAGGACGAGGTCGGATTCACCGAAGAAAAGGGTTTATGTGAGAAGACGGGTATGCAGGTTCTGCCAGGATTCTAACATAGCCATTGACTATAAGGACCCGAAGCTTCTCAAATCGTTTATCACCGAGAGGGGCAAGATCATGCCCAGGAGAATGACGGGGACCTGCGCGAATCACCAGCGCAAACTGAAAGAGGCCATCAAGATGGCCCGGCACATTGCCTTTCTGCCCTTTACCACATTATTGAAATAACGGAGGCAATTTATGAAGCTTATACTCATTGAAGATGTGAAGGGTACGGGGAAAAAAGGCGAGACCGTCACAGTCAAGGACGGCTACGGGAGAAACTTCCTTGTCCCTCGCGGGTTGGCCGTGCCTTCGACACAAGGCAATGTGGCCCGGTTTGAGAATATTGTTCGGAGCGTCTCCAACAAGAAAGCGCGGGATCTGCAGACCGCCGCGGAATTGAAGGCAAAGCTCGAGGAGATAAGCCTCACCATCCGGAAGAAGGCCGGCGATGACGGAAGGCTTTTCGGTTCCGTTACCCATAAGGATGTTGTCGAGGCGATCAAGGCCGTCACGGGCGTAGAAGTGGACAAGAAACAGGTCCGCCTGGAAGAGCCGATCAAGATGACCGGCGCGCATACAGTCGTAATTCATGTTCAGTCCGATGTGAACGCCGAAGTCAAGATCGAGGTGGAAAAAGAAGAGGCTTAAATGGCCCGGGTCTTAAAAAGCGTTAAGGATGCCAAGGACCCAACCAAGCTGCTGCGGGTCCCTCCTCAGAATATCGAGGTCGAGCAGTCGCTGCTCGGCGGCCTTCTCATCGACCCGGAATCCATGAACAAGGTGGTCGACATTCTGGGAGCGTCGGATTTTTACCGTGACGCGCACGGTAAGATCTTCGAACTCATGCTTCATCTCTATGACAAGAATGACGCCATCGACCTCATCACGGTAAGCAGCCTTGCACGAGACAGGGGTATCCTGGACGGCATAGGCGGCATCGCCTATCTGAACACCCTCGTGGATCTCATGCCATCCGCGGCCAACGTCGCACACTACGCTAAGATGATAAGGGAAAAGTCGCTTGTCCGGACCCTTATCAACGTGGCTACCCAGATCATCGAGAAGGGTTTCGATGCCGAAACGAACATCGATAGCTATATCGATGAGGCCGAGAGGCTCATATTTCAGGTTGCCGAAAACAAACCCAAGCAAGGCTTTCTGCCCGTAAAAGATTTCGTGATGAACAACATAAAGACCATCGAGCGTCTTTATGAGAAAAAACAGTCCGTCACCGGCGTCCCCACGGGCTTTTTGGACCTCGACAGACTGACAAGCGGTTTGCAGCCATCGGATCTCATCATTGTCGCAGGCAGGCCGAGCATGGGGAAGACCTCCTTTTCCATGAACATCGCCCAATATGTATCCATGTTGAACGAACACCCCATACCTGTCGGTATCTTTTCACTGGAAATGTCAAAAGAGCAGCTCGTTACAAGGCTCTTGAGTTCCGAATCGGAGATAGAACATTCAAAGCTCCGTACCGGAACGTTTTCTCGCGATGAATGGCCGAAACTTGTCAGGGCTGCGGGGAAACTCAGTGAAGCGAACATGTTCATCGACGATTCACCCGCCCTGTCCGTTCTCGAATTACGGGCGCGGGCACGGCGCCTCAAGAAGGACCACGATGTCGGTCTTCTTGTCATAGACTATCTCCAGCTCATGCGCGGACGCTCGACCAACGAACGCCGGGAACAGGAAATATCGGAGATTTCCCGCTTCCTCAAGGCGCTGGCGAAGGAAATAAACATCCCTATCATCGCAATTTCGCAGCTCAACAGGGCACCCGAGACGCGCGAAAAAGAAAACAAGCGGCCGCGCCTTGCGGATCTGAGGGAATCGGGGGCCATTGAGCAGGATGCCGATGTCATCCTCTTTATCTACCGTGACGAAGTGTATAATAAAGACAGAGAAGACAACAAGGGGGTTGCCGAGGTGATAATCGGAAAGCAGCG
>DNYO01000270.1 GCA_003506795.1 Deltaproteobacteria bacterium | reverse complement strand
TGAAGAAAAGGAACTGCTTGGAGAACTGCGTGCGTGTTTCACAACCATCGACGCGCTGCACTCCGCATCTCTATCGTCGGGATATCAGCTCGAAAAATTGATCACCACTGTCCGGGACATCGATGCCCAGGCACCACATAAGGGTAGTCACGAACCCCGTTGATACCCCTATCTATTTCGTTTTTCTTGAGGTCTTCAGGGCTTTCTGACTGCAGGGCATATTCTTGTGAACGAGCGTCTTCTTGAGTTCACACCTGAGCGCCACGAAGGTCCGGCAACTGCCGGCGCCGTCCACTCCCGTTTCCTTCGGCATTGACGCATATTTGCAGGATAGGTCACAAAAATCCATTAAAACTTTCATAAAAGGTAATCCACCACCTCGCAAACAAGGCCTCAAAGACTTTTCACAGTACCACTCTCGTCAACCCGCCACGATGAGGACAATGGCAATGAAGAGCGCAGCGATCACCACGAGTATGGTCCACGACAGCGCACTGGTTTTGGCCTTTTTTTTTGTCGTCACTTCGGTCCCATCGGCCTTCCCCGAAAGTCTTGCCATCAACCTGGAAGACAGGATAAAAAGGGCGAGGCCGATAACACCTGCGAGTGCATATACCATGAGACCGCTCGATGAGGGGTGCTGTTGCCTGCTGAGCACTATCACCGTTCCCCCAAACCCGATAACGGCCATGAGGCCGCCCGCCACCTTGCCCAGCATGAAAGGCAATTGCCTGACTTCCGATTTGACTTCATCCTTCATTCGTTTTTCCTCGCCGGCGACATTGTTTGTACATTACATTTTCGCCGATTTTTTTGCAAGTCAAGACGAACGGGAAACTACCGCGCTACCAGCTTTTGAGATTGTGACCATATCATCCCCTTGTATGATGTATCGAGGATTCTTTCTCGGAATTAAACGATTAAACCCGGCTGTCCCCTGGCTGGAAGATCCCTTACAAAAGAAGCGGTTCCTGTGGGGCAGTCGCCATATAAACATACGCCGGATGTCTTTACTGCCGAAGAAGACTGTCAGGCTTCGTAGACATCCCGGGAAGATGCATCGAGGTCGCGCAATTCGTCTTCGCTCAGATCGATGGGCACACCGGCGATGTTTTCTACGACCTGGCTCGCTGACCGGGCACCAACGATAACAGATTTTATCCCCGGTTGGCCGAGGAGCCAAGAGAGAGCTACGGCACCAGTCGTCACGCCCTTTCGCTGCGAAATTGCCTCCACCTCATCGATCAGGCACCGCACCTTTGACCAGTATTTCGATTTGAAATGGCGGTAGAAGAAACCCCGCGCATCGCCTTTTTGGAATCGCGGGCACTCTCGGTACTTTCCTGTCAGCATGCCCGCCCCCAGGCAGCCATAGGGGAAAACGTTTATATTATTTTCCACGCAAAAGGACAGCAGTTCCGTTTCGGGACTTCTCTCAAGAAGCGAATAATGAGGCTGCAACGAAAAAATAGGGGCGCAGCGCAGGACTTCCGACACCTCCGCCCTGCTGAAATTGGAGACCCCTATATGGCGGATCTTTCCCTGCTGTCTGAACTTGAGAAGCGCCGACATTGTCTCTTCCACGGGGGTTCGGGGGTCCGGCCAGTGGCACTGATAGAGATCGATAAAGTCTGTATTGAGACGTTCCAGTGACCCATGGAGATCTTTCTCTATATATGAGGAGGATAGATCACGATCATATTTGCGGGAATAGATATCAAGACCACATTTCGTGGCCAAAAAGACCTTGTCCCTTTTGCCGCGGATCACTTTTCCGATCAGCTCTTCAGCATGACCGTCTCCATAAACCGGGGCCGTATCGATTGCATTTATGCCGTTGTCGAGCGCCGCCTCGACGGCGCTCACGGCATTTTTTTCGTCGTAATGCCCCCAGTTGCTGCCCCCTATCGCCCATGTTCCGAGAATAATCGCCGATATCCCGATATCGGCATTATTCAGTTTTACCTGTTTCATATTTCACTGCACCTTTTTCCAGGAATCATCGGGATCAAATGTTTTCATTACATTCGCCGTCTTCGCCGTGTTCCTGCCCATGTTCTTTTCGTATACGACGCCATCCTGGTTGACGATAAAGGTCATAACCCCCGTTACCCCGTACTGAGCGGGGTAGGCAACGAGGGCAAATCCTCCGATCATCCTGTCCTTCACCACGTAGTCGTAGGCGCCTCCGGGGGCATTTTTTCCCTGGGCGCCGAGTATCCTGTAGAAATAGCCGTGATATGGCACGGGCTTACCCCCCGCCTGCTTCGGTGCGTAGCCTTCTTTGCGGGCTCGTGCCATGAAAATCCCCAGGGGGCTGGGTTCTTCTCCGTCCTTCGTTTCCCAGTAGAGCCCGTTGCGGGTTCCCGGATCGCTGACAAACTTCCGGGCGTATTCGGTAAGGCCGTCTTTCTGACCAACCATTCTTGCGTAATCCTTCTGCGCATCCACGTAAGCCAGGCAGGCCTGGACGGTGCCAAGCTCATTTCTGCCTATCCTTCTGTGAAGTATTTCCGCCTTGCCTGCCTTTGTGTCGAAAACCCACCTCTGACCTTTCTTGACCATGGGGATCGGGAATGGCCATTCATTGTTGCCGACGTACAAAAAGACTGTGTTGTCTGTCGACGTATCGATCCTGTTCTTTTCCTTGTAGGCGGCAACGAAGCGATCGAAGAGGTCCTTATCCGCCGCCTGATCATCGGAGATGATAACACCCTTTGCATCCGAACCAAACAGGGCAAACATCGCCTTCGTGTCCTTCGCCATCGCGCCATCCGCCAGAACCCGGACCGCCTCTTCAGGAGAGGTGAAAGTCAACTGTTTGACTGATTTCCCCGCGGCCGCAAATGTTTCAGTCCCCAACAGGAGCATCGCAAACAAGAGGGCTGCCCCCAAAGCAATGCCGGACCTTACCATCGACAAAAGCCTTATTCTATTCATAACGCGGATCATACGTTTTCCTCCTCGTAAGATTGATCAGGTAACATTATAGCTGTTGCGAGAGCCTAACGGCGTCTGCCGCCGCCTGCTCCGTGGCCGAAACCTCCGCCTGACTCACGTGCCCCGCCTGATTGAACACCGGACATGCTCTGGCGGCTCGTACGGCCGCGGTCACTTGCCATTTTTGTCTCCGCGCCGCTCCGATCCATTCCCTGAAAGGCATTGCCGCCTCCTGATCGCTCGGTGCCGCGGTCATAACCGGGCGTCTCGGGCCGGGTGCCGGTGGACGTTCTTCCCTGTCCCATCGTCTGTTTTCCCGAACGGTCGCCGGTCTTAGTCTGTTGTCCCCTTGAGTCGGGTGAATAGCCCCTGAAATCTTTCCTGGTATCGGAGCCGGGCCTCGGGGCCTGTCCGTATTTTGCGCTCGTGGTCTGGTCCCGATAGGCCACACCCTTGCGATGATCCGGGTCATGCTTCCACTCGCCCTGACCTGAGGGATTCGTCGATACCTTTGTTGCGTAGTTGGTTCTGTTGATCTGGTTATTGATCGTAGCGTTTTTGTTGACGTTTACATTGACGTCGCCGTGGTTCCAGTTGCATCCTCCCCATGCATAGCCCCAGGCGGCACCGACGGCCACACCGGCGGCAAAGGAGAATGCGGCCGTCCCCGCCACGTATCCGGGCGGGTAATAATAGTAGGGGGGATAGGCCGGATAGGGCCACGCCCCGTAAACGATTGTGGGGTTATATGTGGGCACGTAAACTACCTGGGGATTTGCGGGCTGTATCACGATGGCTTGCTCCTGCACGACGACCTTTTGTTCCTTCGTCGTCTTCAGATTTCCCTGTGCCTGTGCTTTTGCCCTCAGTTTCTGGACGGCATTCATCACGTCCTTCTGCTGGGCAAGGAATGCATCTCCCAGCTTCTGCGTCCAATCGAGCTTCTCGTTCATCATGCTCAGCACCGAAGGGAAGTTTACAAGAGACTTGACGCTGGGATCCCAGGTTTGCTTCTCCAGGGCCGGCGTCAACTGGTTTCCTTTAAGGTTGGAATTCGCTTTCTGCCACCGGGCGGCCTCGACTATCTCGAGGGGATACGTCGACGCCATGAGTATCTGTGCCACGAGATCGTCGGGGTAGAGGGCGATGGGTGCAACCAGTTGCTCTATCTCCTCCTGTTTAAAAACAGGCTTCGACGAGCCCTGTGCAAATACTCCCGCGGGAACAACCAGGGACAATGCAATAAACCATATCAAGGTTCGTGCAAACACTTT
>DNYO01000027.1 GCA_003506795.1 Deltaproteobacteria bacterium | reverse complement strand
CGCTGTCTTTTTGTCGGGTCGGACAGAACTGCATACGCCTCATTTATGTTTTTCATATGTTCGACTGCACCGGGATCTCCGGAATTCCTGTCCGGGTGATATTGAAATGCAAGCCTGCGGTACGCCTCCTTTATCTCCCTGGGCGTGGCCTGAATGTCTACCTCAAGAATTTGATAATAGTCTTTTTGATCCATCTTCTTCCTGTCCTGAAAGTTTTCCAAGTATACTCCAATTCTGATCCCGCGAGCAAACGTAGCCTGGCGCATATACCATTCCGGACCGCCGACGTTTATCCAGTTCCCTGACTCCCTGCCCGATGGGGTGGCCGGATGGAGCGAAAAACGCATTTTCTTGAAACGGGTGGCCAATTCCATTATGATAGGTCAGCAAACGGCGACACCTTAAGAACAGAACAATCTACACCAACAAACAGTGCCCCTGGGAGGACAATAGATGAGAAGTCCGGAAACTCTCGACCCCAATGCGACGTATCAAAGACTGCCGGATGGCAAAAATCCCGTGCAGCTCTTTGTATCCCCATCACAATACATTCAGGGAAATGGCGTTATCAGTCTTCTTGGCGAGTATTTGTCGCTGTGCCTGGCGGGCCGTGCAGGCGTGCTCATCACGCCCGGGCGGGATGCCGCCCTTTCGGGCATCATCAGCAGGAGCCTGAACGCCGCCGGATTTACAGCGGAAAAGGCAGTCTTTCAGGGTGAATCGACGCTGGAAGAGGTAAAGAGGATTGTCACCTTTTTTGAAGGCTCGGGTTCGGGCATATGTGCCCTCATCGGCGTCGGCGGAGGCAAATGTCTCGATACCGCCAGAATGGCGGCGTCAAGGCTTGGTGTACCTGTCATAACAATCCCCACCACCGCTTCGACAGATGCGCCGACAGCGGCACATTCCGTTGTCTACGATAAGAACGGGGTATTTCAGAACGTGGAATTCTGCGCTGCAAATCCCCTGATGGTTCTGGTTGACCTTGATATAATCGCCGCTGCCCCGCTGAGGTACATCGTAGCCGGCATGGGAGATGCTTTTTCCACCTTCTATGAGGCGCGATGCTGTATGGAAAACCCGGCGGCGAGAACAGCGAGAGGGGCCAGACCGACCATGGCGGCCCTTGCCATCGCCCGGCAGTGCCGTGACCTGCTTCTCGACCACGGCAGTGCGGCGCTTGATGAAGTCAGAAACGGTCGGGCCGGCCAGGCACTTGCCCGCATCGTGGAGGCCAACATCCTTCTTTCCGGGCTCGGGTTCGAAAGCGGCGGGCTTGCAGGAGCGCACGGTGTGGCGCAAGGGTTGACGGCCTGCAGCGAACTGCACACAAACTGTCTTCACGGAGAGTTGGTGGCAATCGGCGTTATGACACAGCTTATTATGGAAAAGCGAATGGATGAAGCCGCGCAGGCGGCCCGGTTCTTCAAAGACATGGGTCTTCCGCTCCATCTCGCCCAACTGGGTTTCGACCCCCTGCAGCGAGGATCGGAGCTGGACGATATCGTTCAGCACAGCCTGGATGTATTCTTCATTCGGTATGAACCTTTCGCATTGACGCATAGTCTCCTGAAGACGGCAATCCTTGAAGCGAACGACTTCGGCAAAACGATGGAAAGAGATCTGAACTGAATTGAGAAGTCTGAAGAACGTGACAAATTGCAGACAGCAAATATAAGGCGGGTGACACTCAGCTTCGTGTCCGTCGCTTTGATGGTTATCGGCTTTATGTGACCTGCGTTTCCCTGGTTGTTATCGTGATTTCAGCCGACTCATTGCACTGATCTGCCATTAGTACCGCACGAAGGGCAAGCGGCGAGAGCCCTTCCACCACTTCGTCGTCGGTATTCAGTCCGCAGGCCCCGGAGGGCACCGCTACCTGATGATGGACCCTGCAGTCATCACTTTCCACATAGAGAATGCCTTCTTTATCTGCAATGCCGATGCTGCTGCCATGCGTATGCGAGGTGCGGGTCAGCAGAAATTCCCTTCCGTCTTCTATGACCGTGTATGTATTTACGGTTCCCGATACATTACCCGTCAACACTCTTGAACCTGTTTTTTTGATCCTTATCTCCATTTCAAATATCCTCGGAGACTAATATAGACCCAAATCGGCCGTGCGTTCAAGAAGAGAAACTTGTGTGGATATTTGCCTTGACCAACCGGGGGTTGGTGAACTTAACTATCATTGTGCCGCCTTGCCTTGAAGCGGCCGTGTGTTGGATCAGTGTGTCGAGGGAGAAGTATGGAAGGCTACCGGGAAACCGAGATGTGCGTGCGCTGCGCCGGGGGCTGCTGCCGGCGGCAGCCGGGCCACTGCTTGCCGTCAGAGTTCGAATCGGCGCAGACCGTCAGGGAGGCGGTGGTCAGCGGCAAATATACTATTGTGCTGCTGCTGGACTCGCAGATAATGGCACGCGTGGTTCGACCGCATTACAAAGAGCCCGGCCGGAGGGTAGGCTGCGTCTTCCTCCAGGCGGACGGCTGCGAACTGCAGTTCGCGGACAGGCCCTACGGCTGCCGTATGTTGCGGCCGCGCCAGCGGGACGACGAGCTTTGCACACCCGAGGGAATCTCCATAGCGGAGGCGGCGGAAATGTGGGAGCAAAGCGGGTACCTGCCTCCGTTGAGTGCGTGCTCGATCCCCGGTCGATGAGGCGCGAGACAGCCGACCCGAGCATACTTTCACCAGGGCTTCCCGTTCCCTCGAACGGGGTTGCAGGAATGGCGACGCCATTCCTCCTTCTACTTTCAGCTTGAGCCCGTCTTGCTTTTGAGCACCAGCCACGGCGGCAGGGGCCGGGCCTCTCTTATCGCCACATTCCCACTTTCGCAACCCGGGCACTTCGGCTCTCGCTTTTCGTCTTCGTCTATCCGAAAGGCACGACCGCAGTCCCTGCATTCGTACTCTTTACCAAACATTTTCTCTCACCTCCCCCGGCTGCCTCCCGTAACTAT
>DNYO01000268.1 GCA_003506795.1 Deltaproteobacteria bacterium | reverse complement strand
ATGTCCGTTGACTGGGAGAGAACGGAAAGTGGAAACAACAGTGAAGCGACGATTACTGCGAGTGTGAATGTTGAGCTGAGCTTACCCAAAGTGAACCCCCTGAATGTAGTGTCATGTGCCCCGAAGGCACCTGATTCCCCAAGTGACACAACAAACGCCCTAGCCCAAGCAATACATAATACAAAAGGCTTGCAGGAGTAAACAAAAAAATTTTAGCGAACACTCCCCTGGAGGGCAACTACCCGTTATTTACAGGGTTATAGGTGGCAGTCTTATTTCCTTCACGGACATATTTCTTTAAGAGCCGGTAAAAACGGGTTTTCTTTTTTCCAGGAATGCCCGTGCCGCTTCGGCATGGTCATGGGTCTCGGAAAGAAGGGACAATTGCGACGAGATATAATCGAGATGGGACCTCAGCGTACTTGTTGTCCCCTGGTAGACGGCCCGTTTCATCATTTTCACCGCCAGCGGGGGTTTTTGGGCGATCCTGGAGGCGAGTTTCATGGTTTCTTCCATCAGGTTCTCATGGGGCACCACCCTGTTGACGATGCCCAGTGAAAGCGCCTCCCCTGCGTCAAGTACATCGGCCGTCAGGAAGAGTTCCAGCGCCTTCGAGACACCGACAAGCCTCGGCAGGAACCACGCCCCTCCGTCACCGGGGACGAGCCCCATCTGGATATAGGATTCACCGAGCTTTGCCATGTCGGACGAGACCCTGATATCGCACATGATGGCCATGTCCATGCCGGCCCCCATGGCCGCTCCGTTTATTGCCGCTATCACGGGTTTATCGATGTCCTCCAGGGTGAGGATGATGCGATGGACCCCTTCCCAGAGAAACCGTTTCATGTCCCATGACCTGAGCTTTCCCTCTGCCATGTCGCGGATGTCGCCTCCCGAGCAGAAGGTATCTCCGGTGCCGGTGACGACGATGGCGTTTACGGCACCATCGTCCCTTGCCTCCTTGAGATAATCGCGCCACAGCCCGATCATTTCCGGACTGAATGCGTTGCGGGCATCCGGTCTGTTGATGGTGAGTAGGGCTATATTCTCCTGCCTGGAGTAAAGCATGTGCGGTGTACCCATTGTCTTTGTCCTTTTTCTTTAAGAGATCTTCGGCGCCGTTGACGCCCGCTAACAGTTAAGCACTTTCCGGTGCCGGTTTTCAAGTGGGCAAAAGCCCTTTGCTTTCAGCCTTCTTTGTTGACTTTTGCATCGTCTTAGGTCTATATCTTATGCGAAAATGAAAAAGCAACATACGCGGCTTTCCAGGATAAGGAACATAGGGATTGCCGCTCACATCGACGCCGGAAAGACGACGGTGACGGAGCGCATCCTTTACTACACCGGACGGACCCACAAGATCGGAGAGGTCCATGAGGGTACGGCCGTCATGGACTATCTGCCTCAGGAACAGGAGCGCGGCATAACCATTACATCCGCCGTGACGACGCTTTACTGGGACGATCACGAGATCCAGCTTATCGACACCCCGGGGCATGTCGATTTTACCATCGAGGTGGAACGGTCGCTGAGGGTCCTCGACGGCATGGTGGCCATTTTCTGCGGAGTGGGCGGTGTGGAGCCCCAGACCGAAACAGTCTGGCATCAGGCAGACAAATATCACGTTCCCCGCATCGCTTTCATCAATAAGCTCGACCGCATCGGGTCCGACTTTTTTCGCGTCATCGACCTGATTGTGGAAAAGTTCGGGGCAGATCCCATACCGCTCCAGATCCCCCTGGGAAGAGAGGACGGTTTTTACGGTGTCGTAGACCTCGTCACGATGCAAGCCATAGCATGGGACGAGGAAGATCTCGGGGCCACGTACCGGACGATCTCCATACCGCAGGAATACAAGGAACAGGCCGCTTCCTACCGGGAGAAACTCTTCGACAAGTTGTCCCTCTATGATGATGAACTGATGGAACTCTACCTGGAAGGTAAAGACATAGAGCCTTCCCGGATCTACGGTGCGCTTCGCAAAGGCACCATCGCCCTGAGGTGTGTTCCCGTGCTGTGTGGTGCGGCCCTGAGAAACAAGGGGATCCAGCCGCTCCTTGATGCCATAGTACGTTATCTGCCGTCGCCTCTCGATGTTCCTCCCGTAACGGGTGAGAACCCGCAGACGAAAGAGCTGGAGGAACGCCAGGCGAGCGACGACGAGGATCTGGCTGCACTGGCATTCAAGATAGTCATGGAGGAAGGAAGGAAGCTCACTTATATCAGGATCTACTCGGGATCGATAAAAGTGGGGGGAGACGTCTACAACGTCAACCTGGGGAAGAAGGAAAAAATATCACGCATCTACAAGATGCATGCGAATCATAAAAACCGCGTGGAAGAGGCAAGGGCGGGGGCCATCGTCGGCATCATCGGTCTCAAGGAGACCTCGACGGGACATACACTGACCCAGGCCAAACCCATTCTTCTCGAGCCGATCGAGGTCTATCAGCCGGTCATCTCCATCGCGGTTGAGGCGGCCCGGAACGTGGATCAGGACAAGCTCATGCTTGCACTCCAGAGAATAGCTCAGGAAGATCCCACATTTGTTCTCAAGTCCGATGAAGACGCATACCAGACAATCGTTTCGGGGATGGGCGAACTTCACCTTGACGTCATCATGCATCGGATCAGGGAGGAGTTCGGCATTGACCTCACCGTCGGCAAGCCGCAGGTGGTATACAAAGAGAGCATCGAAGGCGCGGTATCCCGCGAGCACACTTTTGAGAAGGTCATAAACAACACGCTATGCAAGGGTTGGGTTTCCATTGCCGTTACGCCGAACGTACGGGGGGAGGGCAATCTCATCATCTCCCGGATAACCGAGGACAATCCCGTCTATCCCCTTGTAAACGCCATAGAGGAAGGTATCGAAGAGGCGTCCAATATCGGTGTCCTCAAAGGGTATCCGCTGACGGACGTTCGGGTTGAAATCAACGACGCAACCTTCAATACCCCCGAGTTTGCCAGACTTACATTGAAAATGGCAGCGTATGACGCGTTGCGGGATGCCTGTCACCAGGCGGGGCCGGTATTGCTTGTGCCAGTCATGTCGCTGACGGTCACGGTGCCCAACGAGTTCCTCGGCGATATCATCGCCGATCTCAATTCACGTAAATGCCAGATTGCCAACATTACGACGAAAGACAAATATACCATTGTCGAAGCCAATGCCCCTCTTACGAACATGTTCGGGTATTCAACCGACATCCGGTCTCTTTCCCAGGGACGGGCTTCTTTTACGATGTATTTTTCCCATTACGACAGGATAGAGAATGGATAATCTCAGCGAAGTGCTCCGTCATTTGCGCGACGCCAGCGCCTTCATATCGGGCGATCACATCGCCGGGAAACTGGGCGTGTCGCGGACGGCCGTCTGGAAATACATGAACCAGCTTGAGCGCTACGGATACAATATCGACAAGTCGAAGGGGAAAGGTTACCGGCTCGTCGATACGCCTGACAGAGTCTACGGCTGGGAGATAGACCGGTGGCGGACTTCCGCGAGGATTGGATCGAAGATCATCCACCGCGACAGGCTGGATTCGACAAACGCCTTTGCTTTCAAACAGGCCCTTGCAGGTGAGGCAGAAGGCACGTGCGTGGTTGCCGAATCCCAGGACAAAGGCAAAGGCAGGCTCGGCAGGAAATGGTCTTCACCCACAGGAAAGAACATTTATCTTTCCGTAATCCTGCGCCCCTCGGTTCACCCCTCGATAGTGTATCCCGTGACCTTTCTGTCGTCTCTGGCCGTATCGGACACGATCGATCAACTGACGGGAATAAAGGCGACGCTTAAATGGCCCAACGATGTGCTCATCCACGGTAGGAAGATATCGGGCACGCTGATCGAGCTTTCCACCGAGGCTGACATGGTCCGGTTCGTTGTCATCGGCATCGGTTTCAACATTAACATGCAGCCGGAAGATATGGACGACCTGATCAAGGCGACGGCGACATCCCTCTTCATGGAGACAAAAAAAACTTTTGAAAGGGCGAGGGTGTGTGGTATTCTTTTGTCGAATCTTGAAAGATATTATGATCTTTTCAAGGCAGACGGCTCCCGGGCAATTTGTGATATCTGGGAGGAGAGGGCGCAGATCCGGGGCAAGCACCTTGAGATCAATCAGATGGGAGAGGTTTTCATCGGTACGGCGAAAGGTATCGACCGCGATGGAGCCATCCTTCTTGATATAAAAGGCACCACGAAAAAAATCCTTGCAGGAGACGTGAACTTCTAATGCTACTGGTTATCGATATCGGGAACACCAATATTGTTTTTGGCGTCTATCACGAAGGCAAGCTCCTTAATCACTGGAGACTGAGTACGGCCCTGACGAAGACGGTCGATGAATATGCCATACTCCTCAACAGCCTTCTATATATAGAAAAGATACGCCTCAGCGAGATACACAGCGCCATCGTATCCTGTGTCGTACCGCCTCTGCTCATCCCTTTTGAGATCGTTTGCAGGAAATACATCGGCATCATGCCGATAGTGGTCGAGCCCGGCATAAAAACGGGTATGCCGGTACTGTATGAAAATGCCACGGAACTCGGAGCCGACAGGATCGTGAACGCCGTGGCCGGTTACGAGAAATACAAGAAAGCGCTTATCATTGTCGATTTCGGTACCGCCACCACCTTTGATTACATCACCCCGAAGGGCGAATATGCAGGCGGCTCCATCGCCCCGGGTATTCTTATATCCCTCGACGCCCTCTTCGAACGGGCGTCAAAACTGCCCCGGGTTGAGCTTGTCCAGCCCAAGACGCTCATCAACAAGAATACGGTCCAGGCGATGCAGGCCGGTATCACTTACGGCTATGCGAGCCTCGTCGACGGCATCGTCAAGAGAATGAAAGGCGAAGTCAGGACCGACCCCCTGGTCATCGCCACGGGAGGCCTTTCAAGCCTGATCTACAAGGGTTCTGAAACAATCGACGTAGTCGACGAGTTCCTCACCCTTGAAGGCCTGAAGATACTCTACGAAAAGAACAAAGAGCATCATAAGTTTAAGTAAAGACAGGTGATAGGCAATGGGTTATAGGTAATAGGAAAGGCGACGGCAAACGGGTCCTCCTATTACCCGGAACCTATTACCCATTTTCATTTCCCAAAGGTATTCTTAACTCGCTTCGACCTCAGAAAATATGGAATCCATATGGCGCAGGAAACGGCCTGGCGCGCTATCTGGGTGGGTGTTGATTCGTCGGGCATGGATGCAACAAGGGGAATTCTCATGGCCAGAAAGTAATCTATGACTACGAAGGCCAGGTTTGCGAGAAGGAAGATGATGACGAGACGGGGAACGAGCATCTTCTTCATGAAGAAAAGAACGAGGAGGACCAGGGAGAAGAGAATAAAGAGACTGGTGCCTGAAACCTCCATTATAAGGAGCGGCGCCCAGAGTGGATGATAATTAGGCGATCCCGCTTCAGTCAGCCTGGCCCACGTTCCTCCGGAAAAAGCGGGGAGGACATCCTGTATCAGGCCCGCCGCCATGAAGATAGGACTTGCGATAATGCCGATAGCAACAAGCACCAGCCATCCGCCGATCCCTTCGAGCTTCTTGCCTTCTGTACGACCTGTGTTTCGGTCATGACAATCCCCCTTACCCCTTTTCTTTATCGCAGACTAAAGTAACTTACAGGATCTGCCCGCCGGTGAATCTCCCGACGTCAAGCACCGTGGCATAGGCCATAACGGCAAGCATCAGGACCCATCCCGCAATGGCCAGCGGATAGTGGAGCCTTACAAACCTTCTGCTCAGCTTTTCCAGGGCATACATGAGAATCTTTCCGCCATCCAGGACAGGTATGGGAAGAAGATTGAGGACTGCGAGGTTGACGCTTATTATGGCGGAAAAGGAAAGGAGATTATGACCGTCCAGGGCGATAAAGCGTCCGCCCTGGGAAACGATGCCGGCTATTCCCGATAGTTCTCCGTAATGCGTGAAAAGAAGGGGGATGGCGGATACGGTTTTCAGGAAGACTGTCGCAGTCTGCGAAAGAGGTTCAATAAGAAGAGTTGTGATGCCCGGTCCGAGCCGGAGCATATCAGACAGGGCGAAGCAAAAAACGGGAAGCACCAGGCTGGCCGCCGGACCGCCGGCGCTGAGAATGATCCGCCGGGAAATGGAAAAATCGAAGAATGCGTTTTCGTCTTCAATATCGGGCATGACGTAGCCGCCCAGCGGGACGAGAGACAAGCGGTATTCCGTACCGCCTTTTCTTACCGAAAAGAGCCTCGGACCGAAACCAACGGAAAACGTCCGGATCGGTATCCCGGCCATTTTGGCAGCGATGAGATGGCCCAATTCGTGGGCAAGGACGATGAACCCGATGGCAAATACCGCGAGTACATAATTCATTATCTGAGCTCCTTTGTCATG
>DNYO01000212.1 GCA_003506795.1 Deltaproteobacteria bacterium | reverse complement strand
GTGTCGAAGCCGACCTCCCTCTGGGTAACAACGCTCATTTTGTGCTGATGAACGAACTCCACGGGGTCTTCTATGGTAATGATGTGCCCCGGCTGATTGGAGTTGCGATAGTCGATAAGAGCCGCCAGTGTCGTCGATTTGCCGCTGCCCGTGGCACCGACGACAAGGACGAGGCCGCGTTTCGACATGCAGATGTCTTTCATGACTGTCGGCAGGTTCCAGTCATCGATGGTCTTGATCGTAAGCTTGATCTGGCGGATAACGAGGCCGATGAAGCTTTTCTGCCTGAATACGTTGACCCTGAACCTGCCATATTCGGGTTGAAAAATGGCAAGGTTCATCTCCATCTCTTCTTCAAATTTTTTCTGCTGGCGCTCGTTCATGATGGCGTAGGCAAAACTCTTTGTGTCTTCCGCGGTGAGCGGCTTGTCTCCATAGAAAGAGACGATACCTTCGATGCGGAACGCCGGCGGCACGCCAACTGTAAAATAGATGTCCGATGCATCCTTCTCGACCATGTACTTCAGGTACTCATTGACGATGTCCATGGATCACCTCATTGAACTGCTGAGATAGAACGACACTTCGTCTCTCGTCACAAGATTCTTCGCTATGAGTTCGTTGCATGCCGCTTCCATCGTCTGCATGCCGATGCCTTTGCTCGTCTGGATCATCGACGGTATCTGGGCGATCTTGTTTTCCCTGATGAGGTTCCGGATGGCCGGGGTGGCTATCATCACCTCGAAACCGGCGACCCTCCCCTTACCGTCGCGCCTCTTGAAAAGGGCCTGCGAGATGACTGCCTGGAGAGAACCCGAAAGCATGGAGCGCACCTGGTTTTGCTGCCCGGCGGGAAAGACATCTATGACCCTGTCCACCGTATCGGGGGCCGAACTGGTATGGAGGGTGGCGAAGACAAGGTGACCGGTTTCAGCAGCCGTCAGGGCAAGCTGAATCGTCTCCAGGTCCCTCATTTCGCCGACAAGGATCACATCGGGGTCTTCACGCAGAGCACTTCGCAGGGCGTTGGCAAAACTCCTGGTATGC
This sequence comes from Deltaproteobacteria bacterium, assembly GCA_003506795.1. Lineage (GTDB taxonomy): Bacteria > Desulfobacterota > Syntrophorhabdia > Syntrophorhabdales > Syntrophorhabdaceae > Delta-02. Next base: position 5,763 of record DNYO01000212.1, on the reverse strand, counting down.
GGCCCCAGTTCGCGCTGATTCAAAAGGCACTTCTTGGAGAGGTGGAGGAACTCTATGGGATCTTCGATGGTGAGGATATGTTCCTTCACTGTATCGTTGATATAGTCGATTATCGCAGCCAGAGTCGTTGATTTGCCGCTGCCCGTCGGACCGGTGACGAGGACGAGACCTTTTTCCAGGCCGGCGATGTCTTTGAAGACCCGCGGCAGACTGAGTTGGTCAAAGGTCGGAATCTTGTTTGGGATCGTCCTGAAGACGGCTGATTCCCCGCGGTGCTGCTTGAAGACATTGACCCTGAAGCGGGCCAGATCGCCGAGACCGAAGGAAAAGTCGAGTTCGAGGTGTTCCTCGAAGACCTTTCGCTGAAAATCGCTCAAAATATCGTAGATCATGTTGTGTACGTCCTCTTTATCGAGGGCCGGCAGATCTACCTTGGTCATTTCGCCATGGATCCTGATCACGGGGGGCTCTCCCGCGCTGATGTGCAAATCCGATCCTCCGCTTTCAAGTGCAAAACGCAGCAATTCTGAAATATCCATGGTGTCCTCCTATCCTTCCAGCAATTCGATCTCTTTATATGTCGGCAAATCTTCAAGGCTCTTCAGTCCGTAGACTTCCAGGAACCTCGGGGTGGTCCTGAAGACGATACGCTTTCCCGCATCGCCGTTGCGTCCGGCCATCTCGACGAGCTTTCGCTCCAGGAGGTGCCTTAAGGCCCGCGCTGAATCGACGCCGCGCACCACATCGATCTCTTTTTTCGTGACAGGCTGCTTGTAGGCGATGATGGAGAGGGTTTCCAGCATCGGCCGGGAAAGCCCGACGTCTTTTTCCCTCACAAAACGCTTGACGTAGTCGCGATAGGCCACCTTGGTTCTCATCTGGAATCCGCCGGCAACCTCGGCTATCTCAACTGACCGCCCGGGGTCGGCGAACTCTCCTATCAGCACACGAAAGGCTTCTTCGATCTCCTGAACAGGAAATTCCTCAAGCCGCCGCGCGACCTGTTTCACCGTCACGGGCCTCGAAGACGAAAAAAGCACCGCCTCTATTATGTTCTTCAGTTCCATCGATCCACAAACTCCGATATCCTGTCGACTATCCCGTCCAGCTCAAGGGGATACTCGAACCATTGCATATCTCGTTCTTTTGCAAACCAGGTGAATTGCCTTTTGGCATAATGTCGGGTATTTTTCTGTATATCTTTTACCATATCTTCATATCCAATGGAACCACTAAGATAATGCAGGACTTCGCGGTACCCGATGCTGGAAAACGGCTTCAGTTCCCTCGCGTATCCCCTCGCCAGAATGGACTTTACCTCTTCAACGAGACCTTTGGCAAGCATGGCGAGTACCCTGTCGTCGATCCTTCGATACAACTCCCCGCGCCCGGCCATGAGGCCGATATTGCATATGTCATATCTCGGCTCCCGGAAGCCGTGTTCCTTCTCAAGTTCCGAAAAGGGCTTTCCTTCCAGGAGATATATCTCCATGGCGCGAACGGCCCGTATACGGTCCCGGAAGCTGATCCTCAGGGCATATGCCGGATCGACCTCTTTGAGTCTTTCATAGAAAGAGATGGGGTCAAGGGCGTAGTCGCCGCGGAGCTTCTCCCGCAGAGCGTCGTCTCTCTTAGCGGGAAAAAGCCCGTAGAAAAGGGCCTTGAGGTAGAGACCGGTCCCGCCGACAATGATGGGTAGCCTCCCCCGTGTGCTGATATCCACGATAGCCCGGTCGGCCCTGTCCCGGAAAAGGGCGGCGTTAAACTCCTCATCGGGATCGATAATGTCGATGAGATGATGGGGAACGACCTTGCGGGCGTCGGCGTCAGGTTTCGCCGTCCCTATGTCGAAGTGGCGGTACACCTGCAGGGAATCGCCGTTGACGATCTCTCCGCCGAAGCGTTCGGCGACGATAACTGCCAGTTCCGATTTGCCCGTACACGTCGGCCCGCCTATGGCAACGAGCTTGGTCCTGTTTGATAACATAAATGATATACAGTATAATAACCCCCGGATGTATTCAAGGATTATCAAGTTTGCGGTCATCCTCATCATGCTGCCCATGATCTTCGGCGTGGGTCTGGGATACGGCCTCGTCAACTATCTTGAGATCCCCGATGTAAAACAGCTCGAAAGCTACCGGCCCAAATCGGCTACACGAATTTACGCAGACGACGGAACACTTTTTGCGGAGCTCTACGTCGAGAAAAGGATACCCATCCCGCTGACTGACATGCCCCGGCACTTGAAGCTCGCTTTTGTCGCCATCGAGGACGTGCGTTTTTACAATCATTTCGGTGTCGATATCCGCGGCATCGGACGGGCATTTGTCCGAAACCTTATGAAAAAAGGTATTACGGAAGGGGCGTCGACCATAACGCAGCAGCTTGCCCGGAACCTCTACCTGACACCTCAGAGGACCTATAAGCGAAAGATCGAGGAGGCCATCCTCGCCATCCAGATAGAGAGAACCTATTCCAAGGACGAGATACTCAACATGTACCTCAACCTTATCTACCTCGGTGAAGGGGCGCACGGCGTCGAGGCCGCGGCATACACCTATTTCCACAAGAAAGCCAGGGACCTCACCCTGGAAGAGTCGGCAATGCTGGCGGCGCTCACAAAATCGCCCTCACGGCTTTCTCCCTACAAGAACGCCGCCAGGACGGTGGACCGGCGCAACACGGTCCTTAGAAAGATGTATGAGGCCGGTTTCATCGACAAGGCACGATACTCAAAGGCAATCCAAACGACCCTTGTCATTGCGCCGTTCAAGACCTACGAGAAAAGAACGGGATATTTCACGGACTATGTGAAGCAGGTGCTGGAGGAGTATGTCGAACAGGCCCAGGAGATATTCACCAGCGGTTTCAACGTAAAGACCACCATGAACCTCAAGATGGTACAGTATGCCTACGACGCCATCGAGAAAGGCATGGAGGCCTACAAAAAACGTCATCCCGGCGTCAAGGAACTGCCCGAGGTCGCCCTCGTCGCCATGGAGGTCAAGACAGGGGAACTGAAGGTGATCGTCGGTGGAAGGGACTTTTCGCAATCGCCATATAACAGGGCTGTACAGGCAAAAAGGCAACCCGGTTCGTCCTTTAAGCCGATCATCTATCTGACTGCGCTGGAGCAGGGGTTTACCCCCAAAAGCATGCTGAGAGATTCCCCGCTGACCTACACCAACCCGTACACCGGGGTGGGCTGGAGCCCGAAAAATTACGGCAACGAATATCATGGCGACGTGACGATGCGAAAAGCGCTGGAGCTTTCACTCAACACGGCGACGGTGCGGCTCCTCGAGCAGGTAGGCCTCGAAAATGTCATCGACATGGCAAAGCAGCTCCATATAACGAGCAAATTCGAACCGAACCTTTCCCTTGCCCTCGGGACCACCGAGGTCGCTCCCATTGAACTCGCCGCGGCGTATAGCACCTTCGCCCGCGGAGGAGCATACGTCCAGCCGATATCCGTAAAGGCCATCACGACCCTCGAAGGCGAGGAACTCTACCGCGAAGAGGCCGTCGAAGAGCCCATCATAACACCGGAGGTCGCCTATACCCTGGTGGATATCATGAAAGGGGTCGTCAAGCACGGCACGGCGCGCGCGGCCGCGAAGATGCCCTATTACCTGGCGGGAAAGACCGGGACAACCGATGACTTTCGCGACGCCTGGTTCATCGGATTCTCACCAAACCTTCTGTGCGCCGTTTGGGTCGGTTACGACAAGAAAACCAATCTCGGCGCCAAGGAAGCCGGCGGGACAACAGCACTGCCCATATGGATCGATTTCATGTCAAACGCCCTTCCCCTTTACCCCAATACGGATTTTCCGCCAGCCACTGTGGATTATCCTTAAGAACACCACAATACCCGCTTTTCGTTGACCAAAGTATTTTACAACTAAAAATATTTTGCATATAGTATGGAACCATGCCCATGGACATCAAGCAAAAGGTCGCCCTTTTTGCCGCGGCATCAGCCCTGGTTCTTGCCGCGGGTAAAGTCACCACAGGGCTTTTTTCGGGCTCCATGACGGTGGTGTCTTCCGGCCTCGACAGCCTTCTCGACGTTTTCATGTCGGCAATGAACTTCTATGCCATCGGGAAGGCATCCGAACCTGCCGATGACGAGCATCGATACGGTCACGGCAAGGCTGAAGATCTAGCGGGTGCCTTCCAGTCTGTGGTGATCGTGCTGTCCGGGTTGTTTATTATCGGTAAGGCGCTGCAAACCTTCCTTCAAAAAGGGACCATATCCTACTCGTTCTTCGATTTTTTTGCGATGTGCCTTTCTCTTGTCTTCAGTCTCGTTATATCAACAATCCTCCTGAGAACCGGCAAGCGTACCGGCTCGGCCGCGCTTAAGGCCGACGCCCTCCATTACAGGAGCGATCTCTATTCGAACTCGGGGGCAATAGCGGCAATCGCGCTCGCCCGTTACACGGGTATTATCCTCTTTGACCTTCTCTTTGCCGTCGTCGCCGGAATAATAATCATCGTCTCGGCAGTGAACATCTTCCGTGAAAGCATCTCCGGCATCATGGATTCACGCCTCTCCGATGGGATAGAGCGCCAGATCAAGGATATTATCAGCGGGATGTCCTTTCCTATGGCCGGGTTCCATAAACTGCGGACCCGTCATGCCGGAAGCAACAAATATATAGATTTCCACCTCCTTGCATGCAGAAAGCTTCATATCGACGAAGCCCATGCCCTTGCCGACAGGATAGAGAACCAGATAAAGGCAACGATACCTCTTTCCGATGTTATCGTGCACGTGGAACCATGCAAGGAAAGTTGCGACCTTACCGAGATAACCTGCGTCCTGAGAAAAAAATAAAGGCGGTCTGTATGTTTAAATCTTCGAATACCGGGGGCAAAAAAGGGATTGACCCGGGATACACAAGAGAGGTTGGATCTTTCGGAAAGGAAGGCCAAGCGGGACGGGAGCGCCATCGGAAAGGCGCACTAATGATCGTTCTTCTCCTGTTTCTTGTGTCGGGATTGGGGTGCGCCGCACAAAAAACCACGTACGTGAAGCCCCGTGAAAACCCGGATATGTACCGGAGGGTGGATCGCATCCTGTCCGACTCGCGCAAGGTCATTAATCCCTATCCCATTTACCGGTTTCAGTTCACCATCCTCGAAGACAAGACCCCAAACGCCTGGGTAAACACGCAGAAAGGCATCCTTGTGGTCACAACGGGTCTTTTGACCCTGTGTGACGACAACGAACTCGCCCTTATCTTCCTCCACGAGAACGCACATATCAAGTACGATCACGCGGCCAAGAACAGCCTCCTCTCCGACGTCACGTCGGCGGCATTCACCATAGGCGGCCTTTTCCTGCCCGGCGTGGGCTATGGGAATCTCGTAGTCAATCCCCTTGTCACAAGGGGCTACAGCAGGTCGCAGGAACTCGAGGCCGACAAGGACGTGGTGGACCAATGCCACCTCCTGCGCCTGACACCGGACAATTATATCTCAGCATTGGAAAAGATGAAGCAATACGCCGCCTCGAAGGGCAACGGCTCAGATTCCACGGGCCTCTTCGACACCCACCCCAATCTGCAGTACAGGATAGATACGATAAATAGAGGGACGGGAAGAAGATAGGTAATGGGTAATAGGTTATGGGTCATAGGAAGGACTGTAAAAGTCAACCTCTTCCCGGACAGCCGAACCCTCTCCGGCCAGACATCATGCCACACTCTTTTTCATCTCTTTCCTGAGCCTCCGTCATTCCGGCGCAGGCCG
>DNYO01000323.1 GCA_003506795.1 Deltaproteobacteria bacterium | reverse complement strand
CCATGAGTCCCGGCAATGATCCGGTCAAAGTCAGGATCGGCCTGTGGGATGTCAGGAAAGGAATCGCGACGGGCCTCCTCACGTGCCCGGAAGCAGGCGATGTTCTGCTGTCTCCCTCGGGCGGCGTCATCGCCTGCTTTCACAGGTCGTCAAACGCATACTCTCTTGAGTTGTACAGCACCGGTAACGGTTCGCTCGTCCGGTCGCAGTCTTTCGATGCCGGTGGAAAAGGGTCATCGAGCTGGAATGCCCTGGCCCTCAGCAGCAACGGCAGTCTTATCGTGCTCCGGCAGGACGGTACGGGAGGAAGACCCGCCGGGGCCTCCCTCGAGGTGCGCCGCACAACAGACATGTCGCTCGTGACGACCGTTCCGGTGACCCAGGCGGGTTTACCCTGCTTCTTCAGCGAAGATGGGAAATACTTCGTCTATCTCGACCGGTCCGCTGACAGGCGAACCGAAAAGATCACCGTGCTGGGCACGGGCGACTGGAGGGTGGTGTACGAGGGAAGATCGGGGACGGGAACATCCCTTGCAATCAGTCCCGCCTCCCGATACATCGCCGAAGGGGCCGGCGGCATGATGGGAAGCGGAGCATACTATCTTACGTACCTCATAACCCTCCATGACCTCGACAGAAGATCGGGAAGGGCGATCTACGAAGAAGGCAAATGGACCGACCATCTGGCAATCTCCCCTGACGGCGCGTCAATTGTCCTCAATGAACAAAGAGGAATACCCGACAACCCGCGGGAGGAGGACATCGTTTTATCACGCCTCAGGCTCGTGAGCCTTCGTGACGGAACGACGATCTGGGAAAAGCACAGCGAAGAAGGGGACAGGTTCAAAGACATAGGTTATTCGCGGAACGGGAAATACCTCATAGCACGAGACTTCGAAAACATTTATATCTGGGAGATGCCGGGCGGCAGGCAAACAGGGAAATTCAAGGTCCCGTACGACAAATTCAATACAGGTCTCGCGATAAGTCCTGACGGCCGCGTCTTTGCCGCCGTGGACGGTTCGAACCCGACAAAGCCCGCGACATACGTCTTCAGGGCGTCCGACGGCAGGCGTTTTATGGCTCTTCAAGGAAATGCGACGGGGGTAAAGACAACGACGGAAGCCCTTGCATTCAGTCCCGACGGGCATTACATCGCAAAAACAGTTTTTACGGAGGCATCGAGGGGGACCGCGAAAGATCCCCTGCACGAGCAGCAGGTATTCGTCGAGCTCTGGAACGCGGGCGGCAAGAACGCAGTGAGGACAATCGATGCCGGACGCTACAGCGAAGGGGAATCCCCACGCTGCCTTGACCGAAAACCCCTGGCAACGGATATCCTTGCCTTTTCCCTGGACGGCAGTCATCTCCTCGTGGGCAGAAAGGTCTTCACGCTGGCCGATGCAAGGCAGGTCGCTGACATCGAAACCCCGTCGAACCTCGCCTCCCTGGGGTCTTTCTATACAGGCGCCGGCCGTTCACTGTCGATAAGCCCTGGCGGCGGTGTGTATGCCGAGCATACCCAGGACGGGATCAGGATCATGGACCTGGCGAAAGGAAGGGAACGGGCAACGATATTCACCTTCCCGGCAAGCTCGGTCACCGTCACCCCCGAGGGCTTCTTCTCGGGCTCGGGCGAATTCGATCGTGAGGTCCATTTCGCGAGAGGGACAACTATCTACGATTTCAACCAGTTCTACGATGTCTTCTACCGTCCCGACCTCGTAATGATGAAGCTCAAAGGCGAGGACATCTCGGGCTACAGTGCCGGACTCAGTATCGAAGAGGCGCTCAGGAACCCGGCCCCGGGGGTTTCCATCCTGTCTGTCGTCTCCGGCACAAAGGTCAACGCAAGGCATCTGTCGATCAAGGTCAGGGTGAGCGATTCCGGAGGCGGCATAGGTGATGTCAGGGTATTCAATAACGGGAAACTCGTTCATTCCAGGGGAATTTACCGGATAGCCGCCCCGCCCGGCAAAGCGGAAGGCACCGGGGACACCGGGACCCTGAACCCCTACCGCATCGCTACGCGCGGTGCGGCAACGGTATCGGCACGACTGTCCGCGGACAGGCAGGGGCTTGAGATTACCAGGATTCCGCCACGGTCCGGCACACAGGAACTCTCCTATGATATTGAGCTCATCCGGGGGGAAAACACCATCTCACTTGCGGCCTTCAACGGTCCGAACACGGTCATGAGTTCCCTGAAGACCGTCACCATCGAGGCGGATGTGCCTGAGCGGAAACCGCGGTTGTTCGCCCTTGTCGTCGGCAACGACCATTTCAGGAACAGGAAAATCAACCTTTCCTTCGCCGTGAAGGATGCGAAAGATTTCGCGACGTTGATCAGGAAGTCTTCGGGCGCCCTCTTTGAGAAAGTTTCTGTCGAAGTGCTCACCGACTCATCCAAACTGCAGCTCCTTAAAAGCCTGAACCGCGTGGCGCGCGGCATGCACCCTGAGGATGTCTTCGTCTTTTACGCGGCAAGTCATGGCGTCGCACAGGATGACCTTTACTACCTTTTCACGTCCGGTTTTGACGGGGCCACCCTCGACGGCGAAACATCCATATCATCGGTGGAACTCATGGAGTTTTCCAGAACGATCCCTTCCCTTCGGCAAATATACGTCCTCGATACCTGCCAGGCCGGCGGCGCGGGCGCTTTCGTCCTGGGACTTTACGATTCGCGCATATCCGTCCTTGCCAGGTCCCTGGGCATGCACATCCTGGCCGGTTCGAAAACGTACCAGCAAGCCATAGATAATTACGAAGGCAACGGGTTTTTCACGCATTTTCTGCTGAAAGGATTTGCGGGAAAGGCCGATCTCAATTCCGACAAAAAGGTGAGCGTCATGGAGGTAAACCCCTATCTGCTCCGCAGCATGAAGGCCGCCTCGCAGGGGAAACAGGAGCCGCTCATCAGAAATTTCGGCCGGGATTTTCTCGTAACCGGGGTGAAATAAAGGGACGGCGAATCCCTGGATCCCGGGCCGTGCCACCTGAAGTCATGTTTTTCCTAATCTTTTTAACTATAAGAATTGACAAGAGAAACACAAAAATGGTAATAATATCTTTCTGTTCAGACAACGTTGTTCAGGTCTGGTGTGAAAAGCAACAGGGTAATCAAAGGATAGCATAATGGATGAAAACCTCGACATAATACGTCACAGCACATCTCACCTCATGGCACAGGCCGTCAGGGACCTCTTTCCCGGGGTCAAGGTCGCCATAGGGCCTTCTATTGAAACGGGATTCTACTATGATTTTGATTATGAACCGGGCTTCACGGAAGAAGACCTGGCAAAGATAGAAAAGCGCATGCACGAGATCGCGGCCATGAATATTCCCATAGAGCGCAAGGTCCTTAAAAGGCAGGACGCGATCGCCATGTTCTCCGAAATGGGCGAACCTTACAAAGTGGAACTCCTTGAGGCCCTCACCGACGACGAAGTGAGCACCTATACCCAGGGTTCGTTCACGGACCTGTGCCGGGGACCGCACCTTCCCGCCACGGGCAAGATCAAGGCCTTCAAGCTTTTGAGCCTTGCGGGCGCATACTGGAGGGGCGATGAGCGCAACAAGATGCTCACACGCATTTACGGCACCGCCTTCGCTGACGAAAAATCACTCAAGGAGTACCTTACATTCCTTGAAGAGGTAAAAAAGAGAGACCACAGGAGAATCGGGAAGGACCTCGACCTTTTCAGCATATCCGACGAGGTCGGCGCCGGACTCGTCATATATCACCCAAAAGGGGCCCTTCTGCGCTGGTTCCTCGAGGATTTCGAACGCAGGGAGCACCTGAAACGGGGCTACCAGTTCGTCGTCGGTCCCCACATCCTGAAGATGGATATGTGGAAAAAGTCCGGCCACTTCGAGAATTATCGCGAGAATATGTACTTCACAAAGGTCGACGAGGTCGAATACGGCATCAAGCCGATGAACTGCCTCTCGCACATCATGGTCTATAAATCGCAGGTGCGAAGCTACCGCGAACTGCCGCTGAGATATTTCGAACTCGGCACCGTCTGCCGCCACGAGAAATCGGGCGTGCTTCATGGGCTTATGAGGGTCAGGGAATTCACCCAGGACGATGCACACATCTTCCTTCGCCCCGACCAGCTCCACGATGAGATCCTTGCCATCATCCGTTTCGTGCAGGACGTGATGGCCATTTTCGGTTTTCAATTCGAGATGGAGATCAGTACCAGGCCGTCCAAGTCCATCGGCAGCGACGAGGATTGGGAAAGGGCCGAAAAGGCGCTCAAGGAAGTCCTCGACACCGAAGGCCTGCCCTATGATCTCAACGAAGGCGACGGCGCCTTTTACGGTCCAAAGATAGACATTAAATTGAAGGATGCCCTGGGCAGGAAGTGGCAGTGCGCCACCATCCAGTGCGATTTTGCCCTTCCGGAACGTTTCGATCTCCATTATACGGACTCGGACGGTCTCAGAAAACGGCCCGTCATGCTCCACAGGGTTGTACTCGGTGCCCTGGAGAGGTTTATGGGCGTCCTCATAGAACACTACGCGGGGAAATTCCCGCTGTGGCTCGCTCCCACTCAGGTTGTGGTTATGAACATCACGGACGAGCAGGCCCCTTACGTGAATAATATCGCCGACAGGCTGGCTCGGGAAGGCGTTCGGGTCGAAACGGACCTGAGAAATGAAAAACTAGGTTTAAAAATCCGCGAAAGTGTGGTAAAGAAAATCCCCTATATGGTCATAGCGGGGAAAAAGGAAGCTGAGAGCAATACTCTCACCGTCAGGGTTCGTGACGGCGGTGAGCTGAAGGATATCAGCCTCGACGATTTCGTCGACCGGGTAAAGGATGAAAATATAACCAGGAGGTGAGCCTTATAGCAGCAGGAAAAGACTTCAAGGACATTAACGTCAACGAAAAGATCCGGGTTCGTGAAGTACGTCTCATAGACGAAAACGGAGAACAGTTGGGCATCGTTCCCACAATAGATGCCTTGAGGATGGCCAAGGAACGGGAACTCGATCTTGTGGAGGTGTCCGGGAAATCCGCACCGCCGGTCTGCAAGATCATGGATTACGGCAAGTACAAGTATCAGCTGGCCAAAAAGGCCCAGGAAGCAAAAAAGAAACAGACCGTGATCCAGATCAAGGAGATGAAGCTGGGGCTCAAGATAGAGGAACATGACTTCCAGTTCAAGATGAAGCATTTGAGAGGGTTCCTGGAAGAAGGCCATAAATTGAAGATCATCATCATGTTCAGGGGAAGAGAGATCCTTCACATTGACATGGGTGAAAAACTGGCTCAAAAGGTTATAGAATCACTGAAAGACGTGGGGGAATTGGAGCAGAAGTCCAGATTCGACGGCAGAAACATTGTAATGATTTTTGCCCCCCTGTAATTCCAAGGAGGTTAACATGCCAAAGGTAAAGACCCATCGGGGGCTGGCGAAACGCGTGAAGATCACGGGCGGCGGCAAGATCAAACGCGGGAAGGCTTTTCACAGTCATCTCCTCTCTGCAAAAACACCGAAGCAGAAGAGACGGCTCTCAGGGACCGACACGATTCATCCCGCCGATGCAAAAAAGATGAAATCATTACTACCCTATTCATAGAAAAGTAGAGAGAGGTATAGTACCATGCCAAGGGCAAAACGCGGATTCAAGGCAAGACAGAGGAGAAAGAAGGTATTCAAGCTTGCAAAGGGTATGACCCAGCGCCGTAAGAACGTTTACAGCGTAGCAAAAAGGGCCGTCTTTAAAGCCCTCAAGTATGCCTACAGGGGAAGAAAAGAGCGCAAACGGGATTTCAGGGCACTGTGGATCGTACGCATAAATGCAGCCTGCCGTTCCTTCGGCATTCCTTACAGCCGTTTCATGAACGGGCTGAAGGTGGCCGACATCGCCCTTAACCGGAAATCACTCGCCGATATGGCCGTCAACGATCCTGCGGGATTCGAGCAGGTTGTAGCGAAAGTCAAGGCAGTGGTGACGCATTAGGGTGACGCTTGGATATAAGCGGACTGAAAGAAAAGATCGATAGCGAAATATCACGGATCGCGAACATTGAAGATTTGAAGCGCGTCAAGGTGTCGATTCTCGGCAGAAAGGGGCTCTTCGCCGACTATATCGACCAGCTCAAGACCCTGGATAAGGAACTTCGCCGTGACGCCGGCAAGGCGATCAACGAAATAAAATCCTGGGCCGACGTGAGGCTCGGCGAGCTTGAAAAACATTTCAACGATATCGAAAGGCAAAAACGGGAACAGGACTCGCTGATCGATATTACGATGCCGGGCACGACCCCTGTTTTCGGTAAGAAACATCCCATCACCCTGACGCTCGAGGAGATTATCAGGATCTTTGCATCCCTCGGTTTCGCCGTGGCGGAAGGCCCCGATATCGAGACGGAATTCTATAACTTCGAGTCGCTCAACATCCCGTCGGACCACCCCGCCCGTGATATGCAGGACACCTTTTACATACGGCCGGGGGTCGTTCTGAGGACCCACACGTCCCCGGTTCAGATACGGACCATGGAGGCACAGCTGCCCCCCGTCAAAATCATCGCGCCCGGGTCGGTCTACCGCTGCGATAACGACATCTCCCATACACCAATGTTCCATCAGGTGGAGGGGTTGATGGTCGACAAGAACGTCCGTTTCTCCGATCTGAAGGGGATTCTCAGCATATTCATCCATGAGATGTTCGGCCCCGATACACCGCTGAGATTCCGCCCCAGCTATTTCCCGTTCACAGAACCATCCGCGGAAGTGGACATCGGCTGTGTGATATGCAGGGGTGAGGGCTGCAGGGTATGCAAGGACACCGGCTGGCTCGAAATTCTCGGTTCAGGTATGGTCCATCCCCAGGTTTTCCGTAACGTCGGCTACGATCAGGAAGAAATCACCGGCTTTGCCTTCGGCATGGGGGTCGAGCGCATCGCCATGATCAAGTTCGGCATCGACGACATCCGTCAGTTTTACTATAACGATATCAGGTTTCTTTCGCAGTTCTGAGGTGAGATTAATTGAAGGTACCCATCGAGTGGCTGAACGAATTTGTTGTCATTGACATAGAACCTGAGGATCTCGCAAAACGTCTCACCATGCGGGGGCTGGAGGTCGAAGGCCTCGAGAAGTTTGCGCCCCGGTTTACCGGTGTCATTGCGGGAACCATCACAAGGATCGATGCGCATCCCAACGCCGACAACCTCTCCGTCTGTTCCATCGACACGGGCAGGGAAGAGCTCACCGTCGTTTGCGGCGCATCCAACATCTCCGTCAATGACAGGGTTCCCCTCGCCACGGTGGGTGCGGCCTTGGGCCAGGACTTTGTCGTCGGCAAGCGAAAAGTCCGCGGAATAGAATCTTTCGGCATGCTTTGTTCTGAAAAGGAACTGGGCCTTACCGACGATCACAGCGGCATATTCACCCTGCCTGACGCTATCACACCGGGAAGCGACCTCGCCAATCTCCCCATTGCCCATGATACGGTACTCGATGTCAGCGTGCCTCCCAACCGGGGGGATTGCCTGAGCGTCTTCGGCATAGCGAGGGAAGTGGCCAGTATTCTGAGACAAAAAGCGAAGCTTCCCAACTTCACTTTGCAGACGTACGGAGATGGCCGTGTTGAAGACGAGTTAGACCTCGCCATACATGACACAAAGGCGTGCCCGCGTTATGTCCTGAAACTGATAAAAGGAATATCGCTGGCGCCCTCCCCTTTCTGGATGCGGCGAAGGATCACCCGCTCGGGCATGAGGCCCATCAACAACATAGTGGACGTCACCAATTATGTCATGCTTGAACTGGGTCAGCCGCTCCATGCCTTCGACTTCGATCGCCTCACGGACTCGAGGATTGAGGTGAAGGTAGCACAGGGATCATCGAACTTCCGCACCCTTGACAGTATCGACAGGCCGCTGGAAACCGGCGACATACTCATCTGTGACGGGTCGGGCCCCGTGGCCGTCGCGGGTATCATGGGCGGGGAAAACTCGGAGATCACCGGCGCAACCAAAAACATGGCATTGGAGAGCGCCTATTTCAATCCTTTTTCGATCCGCGCGACGGCAAGACGGCTCGGGATCAGGTCAGAGGCCTCGCTCAGATTTGAAAAGGGCATCGACATCGACAACGTCGGATATGCCGCCGAGAGGGCGATGTATCTCATGCACGAACTGGCGGGCGGTACGGTGGTCAAGGGCCAACGGGAGATCTTCGAGAAGACGGAGCCCCGGACGATCTATATCACCTACAGCAACATTAATGGCCTCCTGGGAACCCACATAAGCCATGACGCCGTCACACGTGCGCTGCGATCCATAGACCTGCACATCACGAAAGAGGATGAGAACGGCTTTCTCGTTTCCGTCCCCAACTTCAGACATGATATCGGCGAAACGGCCGACATCATCGAGGAAATCTCACGGGTCCACGGGTTCGAGCATATCCCCGACACAAGCCCGGTGGCCGTGTTGAAACCCCAGAAGCTCACTCAGAAGGAACGCTTTCTGAGCCTGATAAAGGAGTATTGCCTCGGAACGGGCTTTTACGAGATCATCAATTTCTCATTCTTCTCCATCAAGGATATTGAGAACTTCCTGATCCCCGGGGATGACGAGCGCAGCCGGTACGTACCCATTATGAATCCTATCTCCCGGGATTGGGGGGTCATGAGAACGATGATGATGCCGTCCGTTCTCAGGTGCATGGCCTATAACCTCAACAGGGGCGCGAAGAATCTCAGGTTCTTCGAGAAAGGCAAGGTCTTTTTCCAGGAAAGCGCCGGCGGTATCAGCGAGCGGACCATGCTGTGTTTTGCCATAACGGGCCGGCAGAAGGAATACTCATGGAAGGAAAAACACTCCGACTATGACTTTTTTGACATCAAAGGTGCAATTGAAGGTTTAGTGGAGAGGCTGGGTGTGAGCTGCCAGGTGGAAGCTGCCACGGAACCCTTCCTGGATCACGGCCGCAGCGCCGATATCATGATTGACGGAATAAAGGCGGGCTGGGCCGGGGCCATCCGGGATGACATCCTTCAACTCTATGAGATTGAACAAACTATTTATTGCGCTGAGTTACGATTTGATATAATCTTAGAAAAAGGGAACTTGACGCTTCAGTACAAACCGATACCCCGTTATCCGCAATCTACAAGGGATTTTTCGTTTTACGCGGATGACAGAGTGCCGATAGCTATTCTTGTTGAGAAGATCAAGGGTATTTCACCCCTTATCGTTTCCGTGGGGATATTTGATATGTTCCGGAAGGAGATGCGGAGTGTATCCATGCGGGTGGTATTCCAATCATACGAAGATACTCTCACCGATGAACGTATCAATGCCTTGCAGGAACAAATCATCGGCGAGCTGACCAAAATTGACGGAATTTCGTTAAGGGCATAAGGAGGCGTTATGACGAAAATAGATATTGTAACCGATCTTTACGAAAAGCTCGGATTTTCCAAACGGGAGTGCGCGCATATCGTCGACCGGTTCTTTGAGATCATAAAAGACACTCTCGCCACCGATGAGAACGTAAAGATTTCCGGTTTCGGCAATTTCTTCGTCAGAAAGAAGAAAGCCCGCCGCGGCAGGAACCCGCAGACCGGCGAAGAGATCAAGATAACAGAGCGCAAGGTCCTCAGCTTCAGACTCAGCCAGGTTTTGAAGGACGAAATCAACGACAGCAGAAGGCAGGAATGAACGGAAGGGAAATTCCCGACAGGGTCTTTTACCGTATCAAGGAAGTCTGCACCTTAACAGGGTTGAAGCCTCACGTCCTTCGCTACTGGGAACAGGAATTCAAGGACATCAAACCTGTCAAGAGTCCAACGGGACAGCGGCTCTACAAGAAAAAAGACCTTGAGATCATTTTTACCATCAAAAAGCTCCTTCACGAAAAGAGATTCACCATCGACGGGGCAAAACAATATCTGGCAAACCACAAACGAATATTAAATGAGATTCGGGAAGAACTTACCGAACTTGTAGCGATGCTCAAACAGGAGGAGAAAGAGAAAAAATGAGAAACATCATCATTATTACATTGTTGGCCTTGGCCGTCTGCGCCTGCACACCCGGACCGATCTATATCGCTAAGGACGAAGGCGACAGCGTCAAGAAGAACTACAACGATCAGCACGTTCAATCCCTCTTCGAAAAAAACGCCAGCCTCTTTAAAGACATCTACGCCAGGTACAACTCCAACAACGTGGGAATTTACCAGGACGGCATCGGCATTACCACGCTTGAGGACACAAACAAGGAAAAGCTCCACTACGTCATGGCCTATGTAAGGCCGAAAGAAGCGTCCTTCGACGTCAATGCCACGAAACCCGACGAACGTCTGGCAAAAATTATCCGCGACTTCGTCCCGAAATACATAAAGACGATCAAGAGCCGCGATCTGGATGCCGACGATATCGAGGGCCTCGCATTCGGCGTTTACTGGGCTGTTAGAGACCATTCCCAGTGCGATACGTACGGCGGTTATATCGAATACATATACATCTTCTTCCCCAAGAGCGCCGCCCAGAGCTATCTTGACGGCAAACTGAGCCTCGCCGAGGCAATCGACCAATCCGAAGTCATGACAAGCCTGGAACTGAAACCGGCAAAGAACATACGACCGGTATTCTAGAGTTAGTAGACAATAAAAAAACGCCGCAGCTTATCCTGCGGCGTTTTTTTATTGTCTACAGCCAGGGGAAGGAAAAACCTGCTTCCTTGAGGATGTTGATGATGTTCATTTCGGGAAAGGGGGCGGGAATGAAGGAAAGGATGAAAATTATGAGGGTGACGACAGCGAGTTTTTTTCGTGAACCGTCGAGGCCCGTTTCGTCATCGAAGGGCCGGGGATGGCTCCTGCCGAATATGATCAGGAGGATGACGAGCGTAAGCCAGCCGATGTTCATAAAGACCGCCAGGATCCCAAGGCCGGCGATGACACCCCGATAGACCCACTTGCTCTTTTCACCAAACACGGCATAGACCACGTGACCACCGTCAAGTTGGCCTACAGGCAGCAGGTTAAGGGAGGTCACGAAAAGCCCGACCCAACCGGCATAGGCGAAGGGATGCAAGACGAGGTCATGCCCCTTTGGGATCTCGCCAACGAACCATGCCTCAAGTATTCTGAACAGAAGGGGGTCTCCCAGTTCCATGTATGAGCCGGCCGGTACACCGGAGAGGGGTGTCACCGCGGACATGCTTATACCCGCCACAATAAAAGGCAGGGCAACCACAAAGCCGCACACCGGACCGGCCACACCTACATCAAAGAGCGCTTTTTTGTTAACAACGACACCCTTCATTTTGATCACGGCCCCGAAGGTGCCAAAGGGCGGCAGGGGCAAGGGTATGAAAAAAGGCAGCGTGCTCGGAATACCGTAACGTCTGCTCATAAGATAATGACCCAGTTCGTGGGAAAGCAGGATAGTCATAATGGCAAGGCTGTAAAGAAAACCGCCGACAAGTATCGTCGATGCTATTGTCATCAGGAAAAGGAGAATGTGCAGATAGATCATCGGAAATCTAGACCTTCAGAAGCCCGTACTCCATGAGTGTGCGGTCATGTTTTGTCCCCGTCTTGATCTTCACGTCAAGCCGGCTGAGAAATTCATAAAACTCGACAAGGCTCCGCCGGGACATTTTTCGCGATGTGCCTGAAAGCTTGAAGGCATAATAAGGATGCTGAAAGGGCAGATAGCGCTTCTTGCCCGAGGTCTCCACACCTGTTTTATCCTTCCAGCGCTTGAACGCGGCGGCGAAGGCTGGGTATGCACGTGCTTCTGCAACAAAGGGCTCCAGGTCCTTCGCCTGGATAAGGAGGCGCATCTGATTTACAAGGTAGCTATGTATCGCAAGGATGTGCTGGCCGTTTACAAGAAGGCTCTCGAAGATGGTGAGAACCTCCTTCTTGTCCAGTCGGGAGAAGGCATCAAAAAGAGCCATCAGAGTTTCCTCGTGCGTTTCGGTGACGACGGCGTTGATGTCCCGTGATTCGATCGTTGTCCTTTCGCCTGCATATCCGATCAGTTTCAGGACCTCCTGGTCGAGTATGGATTCATCCCTGATCCTCGACGTCAACAATGCAAAAGCCTTGTCCGTCATCTTCTTGCCGCTGAGCTTGAGTGCGCCCCTCACCCTCTCCTTGATCCTCTTGTCCGGGTCCTTTTCGAGGACCACGGTCTCTCCCTCCAGGGCTCCCGGCACCTGGCTCGTTTCCGATGTGAGATAGACGATCACTCCGGCCCTCTCTTTCAATACGTTGAGATGGGGTTTCAGCGCTTCAGCATCGGCCGTCGTAGGATCGACAATGGCAATAACCAGGTTTTCGGCGAGAAAGAGATTTGATGCCTTTTCGATAACAACATGCCTCAAGTCTTTCCCCTGGGCAATGACAATTCCGGGATGTTCATGGTACCGGCGGGACAGAACATGAATATCTTCGACAACATTTTCCTTCGATCCCATCGCGATGAGCAGTTTCTTCATGTAAGGTAAGATACCATCAGTTCTCTATTCCTTGCCATATTTTTTCTTCAGGAATTGAAGACCCGTCATGGGATAAAGGGCATAGATCAGGATGTCGCCGATATCCTCCGATATGCCTTTCAAGGCCTCCCGCGCCCCGGGAAGCTCCGGATCCAGAATATCGGCGGGCCGCTTGTCCATGGGCGTCGTCCCCCGGGGATAACCCTTCAAGGCCTTCGACCTTATCTCCTCGTTCACCGGCGCCGGCGGTCTGCCGTAGAGGCCGTAGAAATAGTCTTTCACTTCATTGGAGATCATCTTGTACCTGCCGGCAATAACATTGAAAACAGCCTGGACACCCACAATCTGACTGGTAGGCGTAACAAGCGGGGGAAACCCCATATCCTGTCTCGTCCTCGGTATCTCCCTGTGAACCTCCCCGAGCCGGTCCAGTGCTTTTGCCTGCTTGAGTTGGCTCACCAGGTTCGAGATCATGCCCCCCGGTATCTGGTGCATGATAACCTCGATATCGATGACCGCGTAATGCGTGCGGTCGGAGAAAGACCGCAGCTTCGAAGGAATGATCTCTTCAAGGTAATCGTCTATCTCGGACATCTTGTCGAGGTCCAGCTTCGGATCGTAAGGCGTGCCCTTCAATGCGACGGCAAAGGCCTCTGAAGGCGAGTGGGAGGAACGATAGGCAAAAGGCGCAAGGCATGTATCGATGCCATCGGCTCCTGCTTCGATGGCCTTGAGGCAGGACATTGAGGCCATTCCGCTCGTATAGTGCGTGTGGAGGTGGATAGGGATGGAGATTGTCTCTTTGAGACGCGAGACGAGTTCGTAGGCGTCATAGGGCGAAATGATGCCCGCCATATCCTTGATGCAGAGCGAATCAGCCCCCAGGTCTTCGATCTTCCTTGCCTTGTCCACGTAATAACCGATATTGAATATGGGGCCGCCCAGTCTGCCTTCTGTCAGTGAATAGGAGATGGCGCCCTGGATATGCCTGCCGCAGTTCTTGATTGCTCTGAAGGCGGACATGAAGTTGCGCTCGTCGTTAAGGGCATCGAAGACGCGG
>DNYO01000353.1 GCA_003506795.1 Deltaproteobacteria bacterium | reverse complement strand
GGGTGGAGAAGATAGAAGCATAAAACAAAAAAGTTTTTTGATAGGTCCTATAGGTCGTATGTGACTTATAGGACCTATTTTTTTTCTAAAAGAATCCGGCACTGAATCAAGGTTGACTTGTCTTAAGTATTTCGATCAATTCCAGCTCGAATACGAGCTCTTTTCCCGCCAGGGGATGATTGAGATCGAGGGTGACGTCGGAATCGGTCACCTGAAGGACGAGGGCCTGGGCGGAACTTCCGCTCGATGACTGGACTTCGAGTTTCATCCCCTGCCGCAGATTGATTGTGTTTGGTATTCGCGAACGGGTGACCACGGCACAGAGCTCTTCCCTGTGAAGGCCGTAACCTTCCTCCGGCGGGAGCGTGATAATCTTGGTATCACCGGCACACATGCCGACCACACTCTTCTCAAATCCCGGAATAACCGATCCCTCACCGATAACGAAAACGAAGGGGTCCTTGCCGAGAGATGAATCGAAGACGGTACCGTCTCTCAAGGAACCTTTGTAATGGACCTTTACCGTATCGTTGGTCTTAGCCTGCATTTTCTCGCCTCCATCCCGGTGAGGCTTGACAGGTGCTTATAAAAGGCCGCCGTGTACCTTCAAAAGCATCGCCAAACGTCGTCCCCGTAATGATACTTTTTTCTAACTCAATTGTGTTGAGGAAGTCAATCCCGGTTTGAGGATAGTTGCGGGTTTCGTGTTTCCCTTTTCACGGAAAGGCAGGAACCCGTCCGCAAAAAATAAAGACGGATTAGCCGGTAGCGTTGTTTTTGAAACATGAAACTGTCGTCAAAAAAAGAAAGGACTCCCATGGTCCCTTCTTTTATTGACGACATCTGTTTTTAAAGGATCTTTACGAGTCCTACCTCGAAGACAAGGTCCTGGCCTGCCAGCGGATGATTCAGGTCAAGGGTGACCTCGGTCTCTGCTATGTCCCTCACCATGGCCCGGGCGAGATCGCCCTGAGGAGAGCGGACCTGGAGGATCATCCCGAGCGAGAGTTCCAACTCGGGGGGCACCTGTGAACGGGGAACAACGGCAACAAGGTTTTTGTTGTATTCACCGTAGGCTTCCCCGGCGGGGATGGGTATTGTTTTCGAATCCCCTTCGTTCATCCCGACGATGCCGTTTTCGAATCCCGGTATGACCATATTACGGCCAATCGTGAATTCCAGGGGTTCCCGGTCACGGGATGAATCGAATACTGTCCCGTCCGAAAGCGTTCCGGTATAATGAACCCTGACGGTATCGCCCGTTTTTGCTGATGTCATTGCAGCCTCCATAGTGTGTGTCGTTTTTCCACCACCTTTGCTGCATTCCCATAACGGCGCCGGTCCCTAGTACCTGCGCGGTCCCCTTCCCCTTGGTTTTTCCTTCTGCGGACGGGCTTCATCGATCCGAAGGGTTCTGCCCTCGAAATCCATCCCGTTCAAAGCCTGTTTTGCTTTTTCGGCGTCATCTTTTGCCGCCATTTCGACAAATCCGAAACCTTTTCCCTCAATGACCCGTACTTCCCCCACTTCCCCGTAACCGGCAAACAACTCCCGTAATCGTTCACTCGTCACGGAATAGCTCAGGTTGCCTACGTACAGCTTAGTGCCGTTCATGGCCGATACCTCCCTTCGGGTTAAACCGTGTTTTCATATTTCAAGCGAGATAGTGTGTCCCGAATGGTCTATCCCGTGAAACATGGGAGGAGAAAGAGATAAATACCAGGAGGCGGAGATTGACCCGTCCCTCTAAGGGAACCCCGATGTATAAGGCTATCATAAAACGGTTTACCGGCATTGACAAGGAAAAAGTATTCCTTTACCATGTTAGGGAATGAAGTCCCGTTGGAGAACGGGTGTGGAGGAATACGTGATGAGAAAAGAAATATCTCCTGTGCCGGTTCGGTTTTTCGCATGTTTTTGCGTGCTCATGGCAGTGCTCTTCGGCGCGTCCCTTCTCGTGACGCAACCCGCTTTCGGTGATGACAACGTGCAGGCAAGACAGCTCGTTGAAAAGGCGCGGATGACATTGGAATCCTTCGCCGGCGCCAGTGAAATGGAAGGCTTCCGCAGTCTTATGAAAGACGCGCGTGGAATTTTCGTTTCGCCGCAGATACTCAGAGGGGCCTTCATAATAGGAGCTTCCGGAGGAAGCGGCGTTCTCCTGGTCCGCGACAGGCACAAGGGAGATTGGACAGGACCGGCCTTTTATACGATCGGTGAGGCGAGCTTTGGTTTTCAGATTGGCGGTGATGCATCTGAGGTTATCCTCCTGGCGATGACCGAGCGCGGCGTGACGGCGCTTCTTTCAAGCAGTGTCAAACTCGGCGCCGATGTCGGTATCGCCGTCGGGCCTGTCGGCGCCGGTGCTGATGCTTCGACAGCCAATCTCAGCGCCGACATCATCAGTTTTTCGCGCTCCAAGGGCCTTTATGGCGGGATATCCCTTGAAGGCGCCGTCGTGGCCGTGAGAGAAGGATTGAACAAGGCCTACTATGGCAAGAATGTAAACCCGTCGGATATTCTCATAGCCAGGTCCGTGCGGAACGATCATTCCGCCGGTTTGCGCTCGATGATTACAAAGATGGCGGGAGGCAGGAATTAGGGGCGGCCCGCAGGCAGTGTTCGCCGCTCTTTCATCCCGTTGCCAGGGGAGGGTCGATGTGAGAGCGTCAGGACGGATTGTATCGACTTTTGTCCTCTGCAGTCTTCTCGTTTTCTCTTTTTGCGTTCCGGCCGGAGCCGCCGGTATTGACCCTCTTTACCAGGAGAGCCTCGACAGGCTGCAGGAAGATCTGAAAAGCAAGGGGTTCACGTCCGATGAACTCACGAAGATCTTCTCCGATAGTCGTTTTGAACTCTACCCGGAAATAGTGAAGCGAACCGGAAAGGGCATAAACTATCTTGGCCGGAGATTCGGTCTTTTGACAAAGCAATCGATAAAGAGGGGCAAGAACATGCTTGCGGCATACGGGGATGCCTTAAGGAGTGCCGAGAAAACTTACGGGGTCCAGAAAGAGATCATAGTGGCCATCCTGCGGGTTGAGACAAATTTCGGCGCGGCGACCGGCGTCTATCCTGTCTTGAATAGTCTCGTGACAATGGCGGTCGTCGAGAACAGGCGATCGGAATGGGCCCGCAAAGAGGTGGCCGAGCTGCTGACTATCTGCAAGGAACAGGACAGGGATCCCTTTTCTATACGCGGTTCCTGGGCGGGAGCGTTCGGTATTTCTCAATTTATCCCCTCCTCTTATGTGAAGTTCGCCGTCGACGGCAACGGGGACGGCAGGATCGACCTCCTCACGATGGGTGATGCCGTGGCAAGTGTGGCCAACTATCTCAAGAGCCATGGTTGGGAAAAGGACGATCAGAGACTAAAATGGCAGGCGGTTTATGCCTACAATCACTGCGACAGCTATGTAAAGGCGGTTTTTGTTTACGCAAAGGCCATGATGAAGTAAGGGCGGCCGTCACCCTCTTGTACCTGACGATTCAAAGATGATACATTTGTTCCATGATAGGGCGCGCGGGGAAAAACATCCTCATCGATACCCATTGCCATCTCAACGACCCATCCTTTGAAGCTTCGATGGAGGATGTTCTGGGACGGTCCCGGGGGAATGGCGTCATTGCCTTTATTGTCCCGGCGTATGACCGTGCATCGTTGCCGACGACGCTTCGACTCGCGCAGCGCTATCCGGGAGAGGTCTTCCCGGCTTTCGGCATTCATCCCTGGTTTGTCGAAGGAGAAACAGCAGAGGAGCTGGAGCATTATCTAAGATGCCGGGAAACGGTGGCGGTCGGTGAGATCGGCCTTGATTTCGCACCGGGGACCCCGGCGGTGGAGGTTCAGGAGCGGATGTTTACCGGACAGCTTGACATGGCCGCGCGATTGGGCCTGCCGGTCCTCATCCACTGCAGGAAAGCGCACAACCGGATTTACGATATCCTTGCAGCGTATAAAGGACGGATAGAGATTGTAATGCATTCCTTTTCAGCCAGTGCCGAGGTGGCACAGCGGTTTCTTGATCTTGGCTGCTACATTTCCTTTTCCGGTTCGGTGACGAGGGAAACGGCAAAAAAGTACCATCGCTGCGCGCGCCGGGTGCCTCTTAACCGGCTGCTTCTTGAGACGGACGCGCCCTCCATCGCGACACAAACGACTGTCGCTTCCCGGGTTGAACCGTGGCATACCGTCGAGGTCGCGAAGAAGATCGCTGAACTGAAGGGTCTTTCTTACGAGGAAATATGCAATGTGTCGGCGGCCAATGCCCTGAAGGTGTTCGGGCTCGAAAAAGCAGGTTTGAAGATATGACGGCAACGGAGGATTACTTCTCGAGAAGCATCATGCTTTACGGGCGCCGGGGTTTTGAGGTCCTTCAGGGGTGCACCGTCGCGGTCGTGGGCCTGGGAGGCGTGGGATCCTATGCCGCCGAGGCCCTGTGCCGGGGCGGGGTAGGCGGGATCCGGCTCATCGATTGCGACATCATCAAACCGTCGGACGTGAACCGGCAGGTAATCGCCCTGGCGACAAACGCCGGCGAACGCAAAGTGGACGCCGCGATAAGCCGTCTTGAGCGGATAAACCCCCAGGCGCGCCTCGACGGTCGCCATGCCTTCTTTCATCAGGATACGGCCGACGATCTTCTGGGTGTCCCCGTTGATTTTGTAGTCGATGCCATCGACAGTATGAATCCGAAAGCGGAACTCGTAAGCCAATGCGTCGGGAGGTCTCTGGCGGTGATCTCGGTGCTGGGAGCAGCAGGAAAGACAGACCCCATGAAGGTGCGCCTCGGTCTTCTCGGAAAAACCGAGGTCTGTCCTCTTGCACGCGCACTCAGGCGCTATCTCCGAAACCGAAAGACAACAACCGATATCCCTGTCGTCTATTCAACGGAAAAACCGCTTCAGCCGCACCCTGACGGTCCGCCACCCCTTCCCGAGACGTCGGGAACATACGTGAGGGGAAGAGCGCGCAAATCCCTGCCGACCCTGCCGACCATACCGGCCATCTTCGGTCTCATCGCGGCAAACTATGTCATCCTGGAACTGCTTAAGAAAGCTTCAGGTTCCTATTTTCAGGTTTCGGAGTAAAAGACAAGAAAGACAGGGGTTCTTCCGTGTATGCGTGTCCGATCTCTTTACGACAGTCGGTGATTCCCGTACACAAATAGACGTGGGCAAGGACCATGAGTGCTTAAAAGAACGATTCTTATTCGTCCAGTATCCTTCGTATCTCCGCGAGGAGGATGTCCGTTTCGATGGGTTTGAAGAGGCAGCCGGAAACCGGCTCGTTGAGTCCCGCGTTCTGCAGTGTCTCCGCTGCGTATCCGGTCATAAAAAGGGTTTTGACGCGGGGATTGATGCCGACGATGATGTCATGGACATCCTTTCCACTTTTTTTCGGCATGATAACGTCGAGAAGGACGAGGCCGATCTTGTCTTTATGATGTCTGAAGGAATCTATTCCCTCTTCCCCGTCCCGCGCTTCGATGACACTGTAGCCATGGGATTCCAGGATTTCCCTGATGAATTTTCTTATATCGGCTTCATCTTCGCATACGAGGATCGTTTCCGTTCCCCGGGGGGGCGTCCCGATCCGTATGATCTGGCGGGTTTCAGCGGGGGCATCGATAATCGGCAGATAAATATTGAAGGTTGTTCCCGACCCGGGGTTCGTCTGTACCGCGACAAACCCTTTTTGCTGTTTGACGATCCCGTATATGGTCGCAAGCCCGAGCCCGCTTGCCTTCCCGGTCTCCTTTGTCGTAAAAAAGGGGTCGAAGATCTTTTCCACCAGTGTCTCATCCATTCCCACCCCGGTGTCCTCAAAGGCCAACAGGGCATAACGGCCGCCTTCCTTCGGGATATTGTCTCCGATCAACGGATCCTCGAGCTTATCCACGGTCTCGGTCCGGATGGTCACCTTGCCGCCGCCCGGCATGGCATCGCGGGCATTTGTCGCCAGGTTCATGAGGACCTGTATGATCTGGTTACTGTCGGCGAAAACCACGGGACTTGCCTTCGAGAAGATAATGGAGAATTCGATATGTTCTCCGATGATGCGTCGAAGCATTTTTTCGGCGCCCTTGATGGCATCATGGAGATCGGTCGGCTTGGGATCGTTCACCTGCTTTCTGCTGAAGGCGAGGAGGCCTTTGACGAGGTTGGCGGCACGCTCGGAACACGCAAGGATATTCCGGGCGTATCTGTTAAGGGCCGGATCCGAATCGGTCTTTATTCGCAGCAGGTTTCCGTAGCCGCTGATGGCAGTGAGAATGTTGTTGAAATCGTGGGCGATCCCGCCTGCGAGCTGTCCTATGGCTTCCATTTTTTGGGCCTGCAGGAACTGTTGTTCCAGTTTTTTATTCTCCGTGATGTCCGAAAAAATAGATAGGATGCCAGGGGTATTCTCCCACACCATACCCACCGAATTATTGAGTATCCATTTTGTGTCGCCATTCTTGCAGGTTATCCTGAAGGGAAACCTCAGGCTTTTTGCCTCTGACCTCATAATTTTGCGATGGGCTTCCTTTACGGTATCGCGGTCCTGCTGGGTGACGATCTCGGCAATCGCCCGGGAGCTAAGCTCGTTGGGAAGAAATCCGGTGATTTGCGTTGCCCGCGGGTTCATGAGGGCGAGCCTCCCTTCCACAACCACCACGATGCCTTCCGACATATTTTCAAAAAGCGCCCGATAGCGTTCTTTGGTTTTCTTCAATTGCTTTGTACGTCTTCTCGCGTACTTCGTCAGCACCCAGATCCATAATATGCTGACAAGGAACAGTCCGGCTGAAATCAGGAGGCCATGAAAGATATATCGTGCGTGTGCCTCCAGAAAAGCAGTGTCCCTTAAGATGCCCGACCATTTATCATAGGTTTCGCGAAATTGACAGGCAGGCGTTCTGTAAGGTTCTGTGATCATATCGCCTGCTGCGGGCACCGGAAAGGAGGTGTTGGACGACAGGAAGACTCCCCGGCCCTGTGTAAACGACGACGCATCGCCCTCGCCGGGGACAAAAGAGAAAAGAAGCACCGCCGTGACAATGAGCAAGGCGAAGCCTCTATGTTGGTAACGACAGCGCATTTCCTGGTCAGTTATGAAAACCGTTCGTGATGTCACCTCTCAACTGCCTGATTATCGTTTGCGCTTTAAGGTGTCCTGTATAAATTTTCAGGTAATTTATTTTTCTTATACCACTCTGACAGTTTCATAGCAACAACAAAGATAGCGTTTTTCCTGGTGATGTCCGCTGAACGTACCATCGTGAAAAATTGTAAGGCACCGGCAGATATGATTTTACAGGGTGTATTGCAATGTTTCCGGTTGAATGCTATATTCGGTACTTATGACTTCTGGAACTCTTCAAGGAGGTGCTATGAAGGTGAAAGCGAGGGTCTTCGATGTTGTTTGCATCCTCACGGTTGCCGGTCTTCTGTTAGCCGGCCCGGGTTGTTCCGGGTCCCGGGAGGAAGGTTCGAAATCATCGGGGGCTAACCCGGAATCACAGGTCCGAAAAGAAAAGGCGGGAGGCTTCACCGTTCCCGCCGAAGGAACCCCGGGTGAGAGAGTGAAGAAGCTCTGGGAGGCGACAGGCCCTGTCATTAAGGCGGATGCACAGGCCAACCTTGGGGACAAAGAATATCAGGACAAAAGGACACCGCTTTTTTCCGTATGGGTTATGCTTCAGGGCAAGCTTTCTCTGGCGGAGCAAAAAGATGAAGAGGCCCAGCGGACGATTCCCGAAATCCTAAAATTTATAGACAATCTCTACGGTTTTCCCGGTTTCAAACAGGAACGCAGGGAAAAAGACCGCGAGACCGCGAAAAAATTCTTCGACAAGCGATTCACCAGGCTGGACGAGCAGATAAAGGCGCTGAAATAACAAAAGGGCATATGGATTTGTTCATTATCCGGTATGCCCGTATACATCCCTACTTCACCACCACCGTGAACGTAACCGTTCGCGCCGGCTCCGTGTTCTTCTCCCACGGGCGCAGGTAATGGAAGGTCAGCTTTTCAATTCCGGCCGATTGCGCCGTGAATGTCAGACGTTCCCTGCCGGGCGCTCCTGCCAGATTTGTCCGCGGGGCTTCGTAGTCGCTGACGGTGAAAACAACCCCGCGGCCCACGGTCGGTCCTGAAGTTTCCCAGGAGTAGCCCGTTGTTGGATTCGAGTCAAGAAGGATGGAAAAACGCTCGCCAACGGCCACCTCTATCGTGCGCGAAGGGTCACTGAACTCTTTGATCCGGTCAGGGACTCCGCCCGCTATCTTTCCATTCTGCGAGCAGGCGAAGATGCACAGCGCGACAATGGCGACAGGGATCAAAGCCGGTATTCTCATTTTCCTCATTTTGCCGTGCCTGGCGCCCCGCCTTCACCGAAACGAATTTTCATATTGAAGTTCTTGTGGCAATCGAGACAATAGGCCTTCGATGACTGATGGGCTTTATGGCATACCACGCAATCGATAGTGCCAAGATGGGATTTATGGGGGTTCCTGTCGGGAAAGTC
>DNYO01000321.1 GCA_003506795.1 Deltaproteobacteria bacterium | reverse complement strand
TTTATGTCCGTTTCCCGTATATCGGCCTGAATGGCCGTGATGTTTTTCCGGGGCAGGGCCGGAGTGGGAAGGATATCTATACCGATGACGGTCCCTTTTTCGCCGACCATCTCTGAAAGCACCTGAAGAAAGCTGCCCGGGGAGCATCCGAGGTCCAGGATGGCGTCCCCTTTCCTGATAAGATGAAACCTGTCCTCGATTTCTTTGAGCTTGTAAGCGCTTCGTGCCCGGAACCCTTCCTGTTTCGCCTTTTTGTAATAGGGATCTTTGAGAATGAACCTAGCCATAAGGATTGACGATGATACCTCCTTCGGCTGGTTTCTCCTCTCCGGTGAGGAGACTTTTCTTGAGGAAGAATAGAAGAACGCGGTCAAGTGAGTCACGATCCCTGAGGATGGAGATAACTCCGCGGTAACGGGCGTAGTCACCCATACCATGGAAGAAATAGGCGTAATCTTCAAACATACGCTTGACAAGGGGGACCTGTGACGTGATGCCGCCCCGCTCCATGAGGTCCTTGAGAAAGACAGTCTTCTTCTCTTCCGTCATGCGCTGAGGCAGAACGATCGTGGACCCGGCGGCCGAAAGGTAGGTTTTGCGGTCCTCTTCGATATTTTCCCAGGACAGGAGGAAGGGTGAGAAGATCTCGTGTCTGAGGACATCCTCGGGCGCCAGCGGCGCAATGTCCCCGGCCACCGGCAGGGAATAGATGTCCTCGGGCCTGTGAACGGCGTCTTTCAAGCGGGCGGCAAAGGACATGAGAGATCCAATGGCATCATTGAAACGGCCGGATCTTCTCGACCCCTCCTCCACGATAAAGGCGGCATATGCCGGGGATATCTCGTTGAGGAAGGCGGGCTCCCTGGTGTTGTCCCTGTAGGCCGCTATGATCTGCTCCAGGTTGTGCCTGTCGACGGGTGAACTCATGAGTTCACGCAGGCCTTCCCGGAAATGAATCTCACCGTTCAAAAAAACAAAGGCATTCTTTTTCACCTCGTATGCCGCCATGACGATCCGGGATTGGGCATGATCGAAGTTCGTCAGGAAACCGCGGTTTACCCGCACCTCCTCGACCTTCCTGAGGATCGGCCGGCCTTCCGGCCGCGGCTCCTCCACTTTTATCCCAGACGATCTCAGGCGGAATATCGCCTTACGGATCGTCCTCCTGATGTCTTTGTCGGCTTCCCCGGGGTGGATGGCGTTCAGAAAGACGCCGATATCCTCACTCTTTTCTTTTCCCAGTGATTTAAGGAGTGAGAGTCTTTCATCGCCGGTCAAGGTAAAGTAGTACTCGACCTTCTTTTCCAGATCCTGGGCGGAGACTATCGCTTTGATCAAATCATCCATGAATCGTTTTATTGTCCCTGAGATTGCCCTTTACTAGGATTTTACCGAAAATCCTGCCTTTTCGACAGCTGCCTCGAGGTCCTTCTGGGTGACTTTGCCTTCATCGTATTTCACGACAGCACTTCCCACTTCGACATCGCTCGAGTCAACTCCCGCGATGGCACCCAGCGCCTTTTTAACAGCCATAACACAATGCTGACAGCTCATCCCTTCTATTTTCAGTTTCGTTTCGGCCATTTGATCCTCCCAAAAGACAGGTTAAAGGTTATAGGTAATGGGTGATAGGTATCTTTCTCGTAACCCATTACCCGTTGTCTCTGACCCCTTTTCCATTATAACACAACTCCCCATAACCCATAACCCGGTACCTATAACCCCTCTTCTTCCAACTCGTTCGTCAACTGGGCGATGAGCCGGCAGTGGTTTGATATATGTTCCAGGTTGACGAGCACGTCCACGTATATGGGGCCGGCCTCCGCCACGCAGAGTTTCTTATAGAACCGGTCGAGGTGGTTTTCAGTGGCCTTCTTGATCTTTACGTCTATTCTTCGCTCCCGTTCGATTACGACACGTATCCGGGCGACATCTTTCTTCTCGATGAGCGACACGGCGTCAGCAAGATTCTCCAGTACGAGTGTCCCGATATCCCGAAGCTCAACATTGGCTGCAGGGGTGAAATGGGCCTTGCGTTTGAATTTCTGCTCGGCCAGTTCGGCGAGATTGACGGACCGGTCACCAATGCGTTCGATGCCGTAGGCAAAGGAAGAGAAAGCGAAGAGTCGTTTTGTGAGTTGTTGCGAGAGGGTAGCGCAGGAGATCCCCCAGAGGTACGTGGTGATCTCCGCCTGGAGGTTGTCCATGACAAGTTCCATGTATGCAATGTTTTGCTGCTTGTTGCTTTTGTATTTGGCGAAGAGATCGAGCGCGTCGCCAAGCATTTTCTGCGCCAGCGTGATCTGTCTGTTCAATTCATTCCTGACGCAGGCAAGGGCCCGGTCGGGGTCTCCAAGGTGCTTCGTGTCCAGATATTCCGGCCAGAGAGGAACGATCTCGTTCTCTCCGGGGAGGATCTTCTGGACGGTTTTGGAGAAAGGAACGAGGATCAAGATAAAAATGGCTACGGTGATAAAATTAAACAGGAAATGGCCAAGTGCGATCTGCTGGGCGGTATTCTGCGATACAGCCTTCAGCACCGCGATGAACGGGACGAGAAAGATCATCGAGACGAGTGCACCCGAACATTTGAAGATAAGGTGTGAAATTGCCGTCCTTCTGCCGTTCAAATCACTGGCCACGCTTCCGATCAGGGCGGTGGCTGCAGTGCCGATGTTGGCCCCGATTACGATGGGGACGGCGTTGTCGATGGAGATCAGCCCCTGCAGGCTGAGCATGACGAGCATGCTGATGGGGATTGCCGATGCCTGGACGATCGCCGTAAAGACAAGACCGATGAAAAGACCCGTTAAGGGGTTCTGCGTCGAAAGGAAATACCGGGTGAACAGGGGACTGTTCCTGAGGGGGGTCGCGGCGTCTCCGACGAGGCTCAGTCCGTAGAATATGGTGCCGAAATAGAGGAGCGCCTCACCGATGATCTTTAGACGACCTTTGCCGACGAAGTAAAGGATGATACCGACCAGGAGGAAGAGGGGCGAGATGTCCGTTACCTTCCAGACAACAAGCTGTATCGTCAGCGTTGTCCCGATGTCGGCGCCGAGGATGATGCCCAGTGAATGATAAAAGCTGACGAGGCCCGCGCTGACGAGCCCCATGGTGAGCAGTGTTGTTGCCGAACTGCTCTGGAACAGTATGGTCGTGAAAAGCCCCATGATAAGCCCGTAAAAGGGCTTCTTGACGGAAAAACGAATATACTCCCGGATCCGGGAACTGAAGACCCGCTGCATCTGCTCGCTCAATTTAAGCATGCCCAGGAGAAAAAGGGCGAGACCTGCGAGAAGAAGGAAGATGTGCTGGGTCATCCCTTAAGAGATCTTGCTGCCGTTTGGCAGATCTTTGTCAAGTGTCAGCAGAACCACGGAGGATTTGTCTTCGTTTGAGGCGGCCAGCAGCATCCCGTGGGACATAATGCCCCTGAGTTTACGCGGCTCGAGGTTGGCTACGACGGCTATCTTCTTTCCTATAAGCTCTTCTTTGGTGTAGTACTGCTTGATGCCCGCTGCGATGAGACGCTCTTCGCCGATATCGATGGTCAGCTTGTAGAGTTTGTCTGCCCCTTCGATGTCTTCGCAGGCCTTGATTTCCGCAACTCTCAGATCGATCTTGATGAAATCGTCAAATGTGATATTGTCCATAACAGCTCCTTGAGTATAAACCCCGGCAGGCAGGCTGTCCGGCGGTCAAAGTATTCACGGCATCGCGGCCGTGACTGTATTTTTCAGGATCCCGATGCCTTCGATCTCGACCTCCACCGTATCGCCGGGAAGAAGAGCGCCCACACCTGGCGGAGTCCCCGTAATTATAACATCTCCGGGCAGCAGGGTCATGATTCCCGAGATGAACGAGACCAGATCCCAGACATTGAATATCATGTTGGCCGTCGTCGAATGCTGCCGCACCTGGCCGTTGACCCGGGTGGCGATCGTCAGGGCGGTTGGGTCTATGCCTTTCACAACGCGGGGCCCAAGGGGGCAGAAGGTATCGAAGGATTTCGCCCTCGTCCACTGGCCGTCCATGCGCTGGATATCCCGCGCCGTGACGTCATTGGCGCAGGTAAAGCCGGCGATAAAATCGTCTGCTTCGCCGACAGGGACATTCCTTGCCCTCGTCCCGATGACAATGGCGAGTTCGCCTTCATAATGGAGTTCCTTCGTCTGGGCGGGGAAGACGATTTCATTCCCGTCCCCGATAACCGACGTGGATGGCTTCATGAAGATGAGCGGGTATGCTGGCAGTTCCATGTTCAATTCCCTGGCATGGTCCTTGTAGTTGAGTCCCACAGCGATGACCTTCGACGGGTTGATCACGCCTGTGTGCATATTGATAACGCTGCCGTGCATCGTGCCTCCCTTATATGCAGTTGTTTTATTTTACGCTTTCCCGGTGTCGGGCTGTCAAGTTATTTCCTTGACTTGACAAAGGACTGCCAGGAACGGGAAAATGAGAGACATTATCCACGAAAGGAGTGTTGTCGTGACACGCACATCATACGTTAAAGGCCTCTTGTGGCTCATCTTACTGAGCGTTCTTCTGATTGCCGGAAGCGGTTGTGCCATCAATCCCGTCACGGGCCAGCAGGAATTGATGCTGGTTTCCGAAAGTCAGGAGATACAGCTTGGCAAGGAGCTTTACCCCAATGCCCTCTGGAGCGGAGAGGGCGGAGGAGGCGAGTATAAAGACCCTGCGCTGAAGTCGTATCTGACGAGTGTTGTCACGAATATCCACCGGGTATCGCACAGACCTAACCTTCCCGTGGATTTTGCCGTTCAGAATTCCTCGGTCCCCAATGCATGGGCCATACCGGGACACGTGGTGATAACGCGGGGACTTNNCACGTATCAGCCCGCCATTCGGCGAAGCAGATGACCTACGGCATGGTCGGACAATTTCTCCTCGCCGGTGTCGCGATTGCCATGTCCGACTCGGAATATTCAGATGCGGCCCTTGCTGCCGGGTCGGCAGGCGCCGGGCTCATCCTTGCCAAATTCAGCAGGAACGATGAACTGGAGGCGGACAGGCTCGGCGTGTCCTATATGACAACGCTCGGCTACGACCCGAGGGGGGC
>DNYO01000140.1 GCA_003506795.1 Deltaproteobacteria bacterium | reverse complement strand
CACCTTCCGCTATCCTGAATATCCGCTGTCAGGTTCACCGTGCGATGCCCGCGAACCGGGTCTCTTCTTCCCCGTGGACCTCATGCCCGCGCCGCTTCCGATCGCACCGGAAACATCTATATTACGCTACAACGGACGTCTCTTTCTGTCTGTCGCGTAAGCGACAATAATCGTGTAGTACTTTGACCTGAAATTCGTCATCATTTTTCACGACATCCGCAGGTCATCATCCCGCCCTCTTTATCACCTTGCGCGGTTGTCCGGCCGCCCGCAGTTTGCGGACACACTCCGGGCAGATGCCATGGGTCACAACGGCGCCGGCACGCTCTCTCGCATGAATCTGTTTTTCCGATTCTTCCCATGCGCCTTCATCGCTGCGCATCTTCTTGCACCACGCACAGACGCAAAGCATTCCCGGTGCGGTCTTTGGGGTAGGGGTTTTTGTCGTAAATGTCATACGCCTGTGTACTCCCGACCTTCACACGTTCCCGCCATATGGAAGGAACGGGGGTGGCAGGTCATTTGCCGCCTCTCTTGCGCGCCGCCAGTATGTCACGTGCTATTCCGAGACCTAATCTGGCCGCCGCTTTCAGGTCTCTGGCCTGTTGCCTGCGATTGCCCTGGTCGCCGTGTGCCAGACCGCGATGATAGTAAGCCCACGCAAGCCTGGGATCCAGAGCTATGGCCCTGTCGTAATCACCGATGGCGTTCAGGCAGTCGCCTCTCCTCTGATACGCTCGCCCCCTGTTGTAATAACCTTTTGCGTCATGAGGGTGTGTTTCCACCATCCCGTCAGGGCCGTTCACCCCTATCCCTGCCGAGCGCTCCTTGCATGTCCGGGGAAACAACCCGTGTTCGTAAACTTCCGCGGAATTAGCACTTTTGACGGTCCTTGAGGAGGTCTTCACGCCCTTCTCCTTTTTTTTGACTTCCTGCAATCCAGCTCGGTCCCTCATTGCGTCACCACTTCCCGGGTCCCGTACGTATGCCCGTCCGAGTCAATACAATCATAGTGGATAGAGGCGAACTTGTCTGTCACCCTAATCAGCGATTTATTTGTCGTGCTTTAGTACACGGAAAAAATGAAGCGGGGATGACAGGAAAGGAAAGTTTCGTGAGTATCGGGGTGAACGTTAGCGAACGGGCCGGATCGACGCCTTCAGCCTCTGCGCGAGCAAGCTGTAGCGCCTGTGGGGTCTGTCGTTCCGTATGGCGATGGAGAGGGCCTTCTTTGTTCCTACGAGATAGACAAGCTTCCTCCCCCTCGTGATGGCCGTGTAGATCAGGTTCCTCTGGAGGAGAAGGTAATGCTGGGTCAGGATGGGTATCACCACGGCGGGGTATTCGCTCCCCTGGGATTTGTGAACGGAGATCGCATAGGCCAGGATAAGCTCGTCGAGCTCACTGAATTCGTAGGATATGGACCTGCCGTCGAATTCCACACGGAGTTCCTGTACCTCCCTGTCTATGCCCACTACCCTGCCGATATCTCCGTTGTAGACATCCTTTTCATAATTGTTTCGGGTCTGCAGAACCTTGTCGCCCACTTTAAAAAAGCGGCCGGCCCGTGATATCCCGTCCGTGGACCCGTTCAGTGTCTCCTGGAGCTGTACGTTTACGTTCGTCACTCCGGCCACACCCCGGTGCATCGGCGTCAGGACCTGGATATCGTTCAGCGGATGAAGGCCGAAGCGGGACGGAATGATATTCTTGCAGAGGTCGACAATATACCGCAGAACCTCATCAGGGTCCTCAATCTCTGCAAAGAAAAAGTCCTGGCCCTGCTCGGCGTGTCTCTCAAAAAAGGGCATTTCGCCGCTGTTGATCCGGTGCGCGTTGACTATGATCATGCTTCTCGTGGATTGCCGGAATATCTCACCCAACCGGACGGTGGCCACGCATCCGGACGCGATGATATCTTTGAGGACGCTGCCGGGGCCGACGGAGGGGAGCTGGTCCACGTCACCCACGAGCACAAGCGTGGCCTGTTGCGGCACCGCCTTGAGAAGATGGTACATGAGCGGCACATCGACCATCGAGGCCTCGTCGATAATGATGAGACCCGCGTCCAGGGGGTTTGACTCGTTGCGTTTGAATCCCGATTCCGAGGAAGGGCCCCCGGGGGTGTATTCGAGAAGACGATGGATGGTCCGGGCCTCAAGGCCGGCCGCCTCGGTCATCCTTTTCGCCGCCCTGCCCGTGGGGGCGGCAAGGAGCACCTTCTGTCCCATTTTTCCGGCTATCCCGATGATGCCCTTTATGATCGTCGTCTTGCCCGTTCCCGGGCCTCCCGTTATGACGAGTACCTTCTCTTCGATGGAAGCCCGCACCGCCTCGAGTTGCCGTTCGGAAAAAACGATCCCCTGATTTCCCTGAACCCACCGCATGGCGTCTTTTAAGTTGAGAAGGCGCAGTTGTTTCGGGAATGCCGCAAGCTTGCCGAGGAGTTCCGCAATCCCTTTCTCTGAAACATGGAGGGATGCGAGGTAGACAATGCCGGCACCGTATTTCCCTGCCGCGGCGGGCAGCCAGGTGAGGTCATCGAGGACCACTTTCCTCTGGGCGGCAAGGCTGCCGATGGCCGGGGGGATCTTGTCGATCGCCACTTCGAGCACCTCGCTGCATTTCTCGATAAGCTGCTCGCCGGGAAAGAAAAGGTGCCCTTCATCCGAGAGCTGCCCGAGCACGTAGAGGATGCCCGTCTCGATTCTAAGGGGTGCTTCCTTTTCAATTCCGAGCTTCCCGGCTATCCTGTCTGCGGTGAGAAAACCTATGCCGAATATATCGACGGCCAGCCGGTAAGGGTTCTCGCTTACCACTCTGACGGCATCGCTTCCGTAGAAGCGGTATATCTTGGCGGCATAAGCGGGGCTTACCCCGTTGCCCTGGAGAAACACCATGACATTGCGGACTTCCTTCTGCTCGTCCCAGGCCGCCTTGATCATATCGATGCGTTTGTCGCCTATGCCGGGGACCTCATGGAGCCTTTCCATATTCGTGTCGATGATGTCGAGGGTGGCCTCGCCGAACCGGGTCACGAGCCTCTTCGCCATGACCGGCCCTATTCCCTTGATCATACCCGAACCCAGGTAGCGTTCGATGCCTTTGACCGTTGCCGGCAGCAGCGTTTCATAGGAGGCCACCTTGAACTGTTCACCCCAGCGGGGGTGGACCCCCCAGCTGCCTTTTAACCTCACTATTTCGCCGGGAACGATCGAATACAGGGTACCGACGACGGTAACCAGGGAATTTCTTCCCTCTATTTTAACTTTCGCTATGGTATAATGATTCTCTTCATTGTAATATGTAACACGTTCGACCTGTGCCTTGATTTCGCACTGCAGGATATTCTCAGGCATGGATTAATACTATCGGAAATCCGGCGATAATAAAAGTGAAAGATGTTGGCTCGCGGCGCGTTCCACCGTTGCTTGCGCAATAGTGAAGTTGGATAGGTATTACATCTGACTGTGGGGTGGATTTTTATGTTGCGTTCGGTATCCCGTGTGATACAATATCAGCTCTCAAGAATGGTTGCGAATAACAAAGCGTTACTTCTCCACGAAGCTGATAAGATCACCGGATTCATGCGGTTGCTTATGAAACCGAGGAACACCCAGGCAAAGTGGACGAAAGAGGAAAGAAGACTCCTGAAGGCACATCTCAGGCACCTGTCGTACTACGTTCCTGCCCTCGTGATATTCGTCATGCCTTTCGGGTCCTTGCTGATACCGCTCCTAGCCGAGGTCCTCGACCGAAGAAAGGCTTTCCGTAAAACGGCACAGAACGGTTTCGACGCCGCGGGCAGCGGCGGCGGCATCACCCTTGGATCCTGAAACAACCTCCCTCATGCCTTATGGCACGCACCGCATTACCCGTTGTCATTTGCCGTCGCATAAGGTAATATAAAGATCAGGAAAAGCATGCGATCAGCAATATTCCCCGTCAGCAACAGGCAAAAAAGTCAAGAAGACCCTGACACATCCCCCGGCAAAGATCCTCTCACGCACCTGTCCGATTATCCCGGTCCCGTGCCATACATGGAAAACGCATGATACGGTTTAACGACATCGTTGACGAGGTTCTCAGGTACAACCCCGATGCCGATGTGGAACTGCTCCAGAGGGCGTACATCTTCTCCGCCAAGGCGCATAAGGGGCAGGTGCGACTTTCCGGAGAACCTTACCTTATTCATCCCCTGGAAACCGCCTATACCCTCACCAAGATGAATCTCGATATCCCGAGCATCGTCTCGGGCCTTCTTCATGACACCATAGAGGATTCCTATGTTGACAAGAAGGAGATCGAGGAATATTTCGGCAAGGAGATCGCCGAGCTTGTCGACGGTGTCACGAAGATAAGCAAGATACCACTGAAGACATCGGAGGAGTCACGGGTCGAGAATTTCCGCAAGATGATCCTCGCCATGAGCAAGGACATCCGGGTGATTCTGGTCAAGCTTGCGGACCGGTATCACAACATGCAGACCCTCAATTTTCTCCCCCCTGAAAAACAGATAGAGATCGCCAGGGAAACTTTCGAGATCTATGCCCCGCTGGCGCACAGGCTCGGCATAGAATGGCTGAGGGCGGAACTGGAAGACGCGGCTTTCAAATACTTAAAGCCCACGGAATACAAGCTCATCGCCGAAAACATCGCCCAGAAAAAGAAAGAGCGTGAGGCCTATATCAATGAGGTCATCGGGCTCCTGCGACAAAAACTCGATGAATTCCACCTCCGGGCCGACATCTTCGGAAGGGCGAAACACCTCTACAGCATTTACCGCAAGATGAGCCTCGATGGACTCAATATCGACGACATCTACGATATCATCGCCTTCAGGGTCGTCGTCGACACGATCAAGGAATGCTACGAGGCGCTGGGCATCATCCATGCCGCCTACAAACCGATACCGGGCAAGTTCGGTGATTATATCGCACTGCCGAAGGCCAACATGTATCAGTCACTGCATACGAAAATCATCGGACCGCACGGCGAGAAAATAGAGATTCAGATCAGGACGAAGGAGATGCATCGCCTGGCGGAAGAGGGTATCGCTGCCCACTGGAAGTATAAGGAAGGAAAGGTCTTCAATCCGAAGGAAGACAAGATCTTCGCCTGGCTGCGCAGGATCATCGAATGGCAGCAGGAACTCAAGGACAACAAAGAGTTCATGGAGATCTTCAAGATCGACCTGTTTCCTGACGAAGTATATGTTTTTACGCCCAACGGTGATGTCCGGGAGCTTCCCAAGGGGGCGACCCCTGTCGATTTCGCCTATGCCATCCATTCCGAGTTGGGCCACCGGTGCATCGGCGCCAAAGTGAACGGAAGACTCGTACCGCTTCGCTACACCCTGAAAAGTGGCGACACCGTCGAGATCATGACAAGCCCCACCCACAAACCAAGCAAGGATTGGCTGAGCTTTGTCTCCACATCCAAGGCAAAGACGAAGATCAGGCAATGGATCAAAACAGAACAGCGGGAAAAGAGCATCGAGCTTGGCCGCAACCTGCTCGACAAGGAGCTTTCAAAGCACGACATGAGCTTTTCCCGGCTGCTCAAAAGCGGAGGCTTTCAGCCCCTCGCCAAAGATTTCAGCCTTGAGACCGTCGACGACCTCTTTGCCAGCGTGGGTTACGGACTCTACACCCCCCTGCAGGTCCTCAACAAGATCATTCCCGAGACGGAAAAACCCGCCGGGAAGATCAAGACCATCATCAGTTCATTGAAAAAAGGAGGCCGCGACAACGCGATCAAGATCAAGGGTATCGATGGGCTCGTCATACGCTTTGCGCGATGCTGCAACCCCATCCCCGGCGACAACATCATCGGTTTCATCACCCGCGGGCGCGGCCTGACCATCCATGTCGAGGACTGCCCGAACGTCCACACATACGATGAGCAGCGCAAGGTGGAGGTCACGTGGCAGCTCAGCAAGGACTATACCTTTCCCGTCAGGTTCAAGGTCACGGGAAACGACCGTAAAGGTCTCCTTTCCGATATCTCGAGCGTCATAGCGGCCAACAAGGTAAATATCCTGAGCGCCCAGGCGATGACATATCCCGACAGGTCTGCGGCAGGCATATACGAGGTTGAGATAGAACACATGTCACAACTGCAGAAGGTTATGAAGTCGATCCAGAAGATAAAAGGGGTGCGGTCCGTGGACCGCATGAGGAGTATAACCTAAAGGCGGGTAATGGGTAATGGGTAATGGGTTATAGGTTATGGGAAAAGAAGACTACCTATCACCCGTGACCTATTACCTATCAACCTATCTTCATTTGGGAAAGTATGCGTTGAATACCGGTAGGAGGGTTAAAGGGGATTGCCTTTCCTATCACCTATAACCCATGACCTATTACCTATCTTCACTACACCGCTTTCTGAAAATTTCCCTTCTTGATACACTTTGCGCAGACTCTTGCCTTGCGGGTTTCTCCATCTTTCACAATACGGACGGCTTGCAAGTTCGGCAGCCATTCCCTTTTGCTCTTGTTATTGGCATGACTGACGTTATTACCAATTTGTTTTCCTTTTCCACAGATCTCACAGATCCTTGCCATTTTGACCTCCTGACCTTGCTTGCGTCCTTGTATTTCCTTTAAAGACAAAGATTTTACTCGCTTAGGCGCCGTATGTCAATAGTTTTGTCCTCGCTTCCC
>DNYO01000104.1:769-2870 GCA_003506795.1 Deltaproteobacteria bacterium | reverse complement strand
TCAAGCTCCTCCTCGACCACGGCGCGGACCTGAACGTGAGGGACACCATCGGCCGCACGCCTCTGCATAAGCTGTGCCTGAAGTCCGGTGCCAGGTCCGACACGGTCGAAATCCTCATAGAAGCCGGCGCGGACGTGACAGTAAAGGACAATACCGGTCTTACGCCCCTCCATTGCGTGGCAATCCAGAAGTGGGGTGAGAGGTTCGTGCCGGCCCTCATCTCCCATGGTGCGGACGTGAACGCGATACGGAACGGCTCGGGTAACTCCCCCCTTCATATGGCCTGCATCTACGGCCGCACCGAGGTGGCGCGCCTGCTTATCGAAGCGGGGGCGGTCGTTGACATGAGGAACAGCGATCGTCGGACACCGCTTTTCCTGGCCTGTGCCAATGGCCATACAGAGACGGTGCGGCTGCTGTCCGATGCCGGGGCTTCATGGATGGTGACGGACGGGCATGGCAGGATACCTGTTGACTACGCCCTGGCTGTTGTCCCGGTCGAGGCAACGGAAGGGGAAAACGTAGAACAACAGACGAAATTGACGAAGGAAAGAAAAGAGCAGGGGAAGAGAGAGATCCTTGCTTTCTACGATGGAAAATATCCGGGGATGGTTGTTCAGAGACAAGCCATGGCCCACAGACCAAATATCTGAAACGGATCAGGAGGGCAATAATGAGAAATAGCGAATTGATGGGACGGGTACAGAAGACTTTCAGCTACGAACTTTTTGACGCCGGCAGGGACGGCAACCTCAATGCCGCAAGAGAAGCTCTTGAGAGAGGCCTGGAGGAAGGGGCGAGGATCGATGGCAGGGACAAAGACGGACGAACTCCCCTTCAGGTGGCCTGTTTGCACGGCCACATTGATGTCGCCCGGCTCCTATTGGAGAACGGGGCCAGCCCTGTAGCCAAGGATAAGGACGGCTTGACGACCCTGGAGTATATCGCAGGATTGGAATGTGCCTACGATCGGGACAAGATACTGGAGGCGCTGGTCGAGTGTTACCCGGAATACCGTGACAGGGCGCCTGGCGTTGCAGGGGCGGCTTTGTAGATTAATATCACAAGGGTCTTAACGGGGAAGAACAAAATATTGCAGGAGGGATGGGGCTATGATCGATTTCGAGAACAACATCGTAATAGGGACCACGATAGGGGACACATGGCGCCAGGCACTCTGGCTCTGCTATAAAAACGGTTTTGAATACAAGATAGGCTCGGCGAAGAACGGGCAGGAATACGGCAGCTATATTGGCCAAAAGAGGATCCAGCTCCCCTTTTTCATGGGACGGGTCAAAATGCCCTGGGTGAGGCCCCTGTCACCGATCTTGCCCCCGAATTACCCGCCTCCCACCGATGACGACAAGATAGTGGGCTACTTCGCGGAATATCTTATGAACCCCGTTCTGAAACCGAATGAGCTGTACCGGTATTCCTCCTGGGTAGCGCCCCAGGTCGAGACAATGATCAAGCACCTCGTCGATTCCAACGGGAAGACCAACCAGGCGACAATCTCGGTGGGCGACACCTCGTGTGCGGACATGCAGGACCCGCCCTGCCTGAGGCTCATCTCCTTCAAAACCATAGACGGGACCCTCCGTACATCCGTTTTCTTCCGTTCCTGGGATCTCGTAGCGGGATTCCCGGAGAACCTCGGAGGGATCCAGCTATTAAAGGAGTATGTGCTGGAGTTTGTCAACGACGCACTCAAGGAAAAGGGCGTGGAACCCCTGCAGGACGGCGAACTCGTCACCTACAGCGACGGCCTTCACATCTATGACCACTATATTGACGTTATCAAGGCACTGATGCCTGAGGGAAGGGATTCGTGATGGGGAAAGAATTGAATGAACGACTTCTTGCAACAGCAGAGAGGGACGACATCGAGCTCGTCAAGCTTCTCCTGGAAAAGGGCGCCGATGTGAACGTAAAAGACCAGCGCGGCTTCACCCCCCTTCACAAGGCGTGCGGCCTCGGTCGCTTCAGGATCGCGAAGTTCCTCCTGGACCACGGCGCCAACCCGGAGGCGCGCAACGTGAATGACAGAACGCCGCTGCATATTGCGGCCGGCCCCGGTCGTGAAGCCATCATCGACTGGTAC